>CAZFXH010000363.1:0-1518 GCA_964522905.1 uncultured Anaerolineaceae bacterium | reverse complement strand
GATGCGCTCCGACCGCCTGGACCCGAACGACGTGAACCTGCGCTACGTCCAATGCCCGTTCACGCCGTTCCTCGGGTCCGACAGACAGAACGTGTGCCAGGGTCGCTGAGCATGAGCAGACGGGCGCTGGTGTCGGCACTTGCGATCACGGTCATGGTCGGCAGCGCCGGCGCGCAGGGCGCGACCGACGACGACCTCGACGAGCGACCCCCAGACTCCCTCCAGCCGGCGCCGGGCCTCGACCGTCTGGCCCAGCTGCAGCGCCGGCCCGGCGCGCCCGAGCCGGCCCCGCCGCCGGCGGACCCGACCGCGCCCCGCGCGCTGTCGCCGGACGCGTTCCCGGACGACTTCCTGCCGCTGCCGGATCGCTGGCGGATCGTCGAGGGGCTCGGCGTGCAGGAGCGCCTGTACGACCCCTACAACCAGAACACGCTGAAGGGCGACCGGCCGGTCTACAAGGACTACTTCGTCGTCCTGACCGCGATCTCCGATACCGTGGTCGAGCCGCGCTCGACGCCGGTCCCGGTCGCCATCCAGAGCGGCGAGCCGGGCAGCGTCGACGTGTTCGGCGACACCGAGCAGTTCCTGTTCAGCCAGACCCTGCTCACCAGCCTGTCGATCATCAAGGGCGACACCGCCTACAAGCCGCAGGACATCGAGCTGCGCCTGACGCCCGCCTTCAACTACAACTACACCAAGGCGGAGGAGAGCCGCTTCCTGTACGCCGATCCGGAACGGGGAGACACCCGCCACGACACCCATTTCGCCCTGCAGGAGGCGTTCCTGGACTACCACGTGCGCAACGTGTCGGACCGCTATGATTTCGACTCCGTCCGCGTCGGCATCCAGCCGTTCACGAGCGACTTTCGCGGATTTCTGTTCCAGGACAACCAGCTCGGCGCGCGCATCTTCGGCACCCGTGACAACAATCTCTGGCAGTACAATCTGGCCTGGTTCCGACGACTCGAAAAGAACGTCAACAGCGGTCTGAACGATCTGTCGGAGGACCTGCGCCAGGACGACGTCTTCGTCGCCAACCTGTACCGCCAGGATTTTCCGATCCTCGGCCTGACCTCCCAGGCAACGGTGGTTCACAACCGCAGCCGCGACGACGGGCAGGTCGACACCAACGGCTTTCCCGCCCGTCCGGCCGAGATCGGGTTCACGGAGCTGCGTGAGTACGACGTGACCTATTTCGGCCTCAACTTCGACGGCCGCATCGGCCGGTTCAACCTGACCGCTTCGGGCTACTTCGCGACCGGCGAGAACGAATCCTCGCTCCTGACCGGAGAGAAGGCCGATATCCAGGCGTTCTTCCTCGCGGCCGAGCCATCGATCGATTTCGACTGGATCCGCTTCCGGCTGTCCGGCCTCTACGCGAGCGGCGACGACGACCCGTTCGACGGCACGGAGGAGGGCTTCGACGCCATCTTCGAGAACCCGCTGTTCGCCGGCGCCGACACCAGCTATTGGATCCGACAGCAGGTGCCGTTCATCGGCGGCGGCTTCATCGGCCTC
>CAZFXH010000362.1:0-1643 GCA_964522905.1 uncultured Anaerolineaceae bacterium | reverse complement strand
AGAACCGTCCGACGTCAAAGGCAAGGCCGGCGGCGCCCATCAGGCCGACGAGGGACAGGGCGAAGATGACGACGACCTGTCCATGGGCCGTCCGGCGACGGCCGCGGTAACGACCCGTCATCAGTTGACGACCATCGTGGTCTCCGAGGTCAGTCCGAGGCGGCCGTTCGCGTCGCGCGGGAGCAGCTGGGCGATGAGAGGGATGATCAGGTCCTGGTGGTAGAGCGCCCGTACCGTGATCTGCTGGCCTACCCGCGTGTCGGTCTCGGGCACGGCGGCGGGATTCGAGTAGGCGACGACGAGGTCGCCGTTCGTGAAGGTCGTTCCAGTTTGGGTCCAGGTCGTGGAGGTGGCGAAGTTCGGGGCCGTCTTGGTCAGCAGGTTCATCGACCCGAGGACCCGGTCCTTGATGCGGTTGTTCCTGACGAGGTCGTTCTGGGACTTGGACAGCCCGGGCTCGAAGACGTAGACGGTGCCGAGTCGCGCGCCCTCCCGAGTCGCGTTGGTGATCGTCACGTACGCGTTGAAGATGAAGCCGAACTGGATGATCCCGAGGAGGATGATGAATAGCGGCATCATCACCAGGGCGAACTCGACCAGGCTCTGGCCGCGCTGAGCGGTCGAGCGGTCGGGGCCGTCCGACGCGGCGGGCGCCGGGGCTGGATGGGGACGGCGGACGATGCGCATGGGTAGTCGGTCGACCTCCTGTGGTGACGCAGGGAAGTGTCCGGTGGCGTCCCGTGCCGCCGGTATCACTCGTTCGTCCCACCGCGGTCGGCAACCGGGGTACGGGAGGCGGCCTCGGGCAGGCTCGTTCGAGGCTTCACCCCGACTGAACACCCGTTCGAAAGTGCCGCGCTCCGGTAGGATTGACCCGTGCCCGACTTCGAACTCCTCGCCCCCTTCCAGCCCACGGGCGACCAACCCACGGCCATCGAGCGTCTGACCCACGGCCTTGCCGCCGGCGAGCGCCATCAGACGCTGCTTGGCGTGACCGGATCCGGGAAGACCTGGACCCTGGCGAACGTCATCAAGACGCACAACAAGCCGACGCTCGTCCTCGCCCACAACAAGACCCTGGCCGCCCAGCTGTACGCCGAGTTCCGCGAGTTCTTCCCGAACAACGCCGTCGAGTACTTCGTCAGCTACTTCGACTACTACCAGCCAGAGGCGTACCTGCCCCGGAGCGACACCTACATCGAGAAGGATTCGTCGCGCAACGACGAGATCGACCGGCTGCGCCACGCCGCGACGCACGCGCTGTTCGAGCGCCGGGACGTGATCATCGTCGCCAGCGTGTCCTGCATCTACGGCCTGGGCGCGCCCGTGGACTACGGCGCCACGGTCCTCAAGCTGCGCGTCGGTGGCAAGTACCGGCGCGACGCGGTCCTGCGTCACCTCGTGGACCTGCAGTACCAGCGCAATGACCAGGCCCTGACCCGCGCCCGGTTCCGGGTCCGCGGCGACACCCTCGAGCTGCAGCCCGCGTCGGAGGAGACGCTCGTCCGCATCGAGTTCTTCGGCGACGAGGTCGAGCGGATCACGGAGCTGGACCCGCTGACCGGCGAGATGCTGGCGGAACGCAAGGAGACCAACGTCTACCCGGCCACCCACTTCGTGACGCCGGCCGACAAGCTCAAGGA
>CAZFXH010000361.1:0-3238 GCA_964522905.1 uncultured Anaerolineaceae bacterium | reverse complement strand
CAACAGGCCGCGGGTCCGCCACAGCCACAGCTGGGAGCGCGCGATCTCGGCGGTCGCAGCGTCCTCCATGAGGTTATCGATGGCGGCGGCGCCGGTCCCGCCCAGCCAGGCATCGAGGTAGGCGAGCGCGACCCGGATGTTCGCCCGGACGCCGGCCTCGGTGACGCTGCCGCCTTCCACGGTCAGATCCAGCAACTGGTCGGCCGACACCGACACCTCTTCGCGCAGCCGGTCCTTCTGGTTCGGCGCGTCACCCAGGACCCCATCGAAGACCTCGGTGGCCACCGGAACGAGGTCGGGGTGCGCGACCCACGTGCCATCGAAGCCGTCGTGGCTCTCGCGCTCCTTGTCCTCACGCACCTTCGCGAGGGCCTTCTCGGTCACCTCGGGGTCGCGCCGGTTCGGGATGAACGCCGCCATCCCGCCGATCGCGTGCGCCCCGCGTCGATGGCAGGTCTGGACCAGAAGCTCCGTGTAGGCGCGCATGAACGGGACGGTCATCGTCAGCTGCGACCGATCCGGCGTCGCCATGTCTGGAGCGGCGTGCAATCGCTTGATCGCGCTGAAGAGGTAGTCCCAGCGGCCGGCGTTCAGGCCCGCGGCGTGCTCGCGCAGCTCGTACAGGATCTCGTCCATCTCGAAGGCCGCGGTGATCGTCTCGATCAACACGGTCGCCCGGATGCTCCCGCGTGGCACGCCGAGCTCCATCTGGGCGTGGATGAAGACCTCGTTCCAGAGGCGCGCCTCGTGATGCGACTCGAGCTTGGGCAGGTACAGGTACGGCCCCGAGCCGCGGGCCACCCGCTCAGCGGCGTTGTGGAAGAGGTACAGCCCGGCGTCGAACAGCGCCGCCGAGACGGGCACGTCATCGACCATGACGTGGGAATCGACCAGGTGCCAGCCGCGCGGCCGCACGACGAGCTGGGCGACACGGTCGTTCAGTCGATACGTCTTGCCCTCAGGCGAGTCGAAGGCGAGCGTCCCGCGCACGGCATCGATCAGCGCGGCCTGTCCGCCGACGACGTTGGCCCAGGTCGGGGACAGCGCGTCCTCGAGATCGGCCATGAAGACACGCGCCCCGGAGTTCAAGGCGTTGATCATCATCTTGGGCTCGGCCGGCCCGGTGATCTCGACGCGCCGGTCGTCGAAGTCGGCCGGTGCCGGGGCCACGGTCCAGGCTTCCTCGCGGATCTCGTGGGTCGACGCCAGGAAGTCGAGCCGCTGGCCGGCGTCCAGCGCCGCCTGGCGCTCATGCCGGCGCTGCAGCAGGTCCAGCCGCAAGTGCCCGAACCGGCGCTGCAGGTCCGCGACGAACGCGAGGGCCTCCGTCGTCAGGACTCGCTCGGAGCCCGGGACAGCAGGCCCGGTGACCACGACGCCAGGCGGCGCCGCCGGCGGCGACGCGCCCATCGGCATCAGGACATCTCGCTGCGGCGGACCGTCGCCTCGATGAGGCCGTGCGGCTCGGTCGTGGAGATGTAGACCTGCCGGTCGTTCTCGAGGCCGAACCCGGCCAGGTCGACCGTCCAGTGGTGCAGGTTCGGGAGCACCATCCGCACCTCGTCGAGCTCCTCGTGCCGCTCGAGCATCGCCTTGGCCATGATCCAGATGGAGGTCTGGACGCTCGGGCTGTCGTGGTCGGCGAAGACCTCGAGGAGCGTGGCCCGTGTTGCGCTCCAGACCGCATCGAAGTCGAGGTCGGGGGCACCGTAGCGCCAGATGGCGGTGACCTTCGTGGCCATGAGCCGGTCCTCGGTCTCGGCGAGGGTCGTGTAGCGGTCCCGCGGGAAGCCGCTGAACGCGGAGCGAGTCGTCTTCATGACGACGAGGTCCTCGATCCCCGCCTCGACCACGACCTCGTCCCGGCCGACGGCCACGGTCGCGAGACGGGTCCCTTCGCCGCTCCGGACGAACGCGTCGGGGGCCGGGGAACCCGCGACGTCGATCGGCTGCCAGGCGTGCTCGCGAACGTTCACGATCGCGCGGTCCACCTGGGGCTGCTCGAGGAAGTGGCGGCCGAGGACCGTTGCGTACGCCTCGATGGTGCCCGTTAGGTGCTCCGCCGCGAAGGCATAGGCGGTGTTCTTCATCGTGTCCGTGGCCACGACCAGGGAGTTGTCGCCGTCCGTGTGTGCGGCCGCGAAATCGCCCTCCAGCGCCACGGCCACCGTCACGTCGCGCAGGGCGTGGGGCGTCGTGTCACGGCCGACCCGAACGATGCGGATGGCGGCCTTGCCGTAGCGGTTTGCGGCGAGCTCGATCATGTGGACACGGACAGCTTCGCACGGCGGTCCATGGCGATGTCGACGACCGCGTCGAGGGCCCGGTGGATCTCGACCTCGCGGTCCGCCTCGAGCGCGGCGGCAAAGCCGGGGAGCAGCGCCTCGCGCGCTCGGCCCGCGACGAAGATGCAGTAGCGGAATCCGTGGCGAGCCTCGTATGCCTCGTTGAGCCGCTCGAGCTCCGCGGCGACGTCGACGGGCGTGTCGGCTCCCCAGTCGTACCCCTGTTCCCGGTAGCTCATCGACGACACCGAGCCTGGTGGCGCCCCGAGCCGCGGATGCGCGTCGATCAGCTCGACCTGGTCGGCCTGCGGCATCGCGTGGGCGATCTCGCGTGCCCGCGCGAAGAGCTCGGCGTCGTCCGCGAACGGTCCGGCGGCGTCCAGCCGCGCGAGGAACCGTGGCGCTCCTTCGAACAGCGCGGCGAGCGTCGCTGCGTCAGAGCCGGGAGGGGTCACCAGCCGCCGGCCTCGCGAACGATGCGATGGAGCACGCGAGCCGCCACGAGACGGCGGTACTCGGCGGTCGATCGGACGTCGTCGATCGGCGAGAGCTCCGCGGCCAGCGTCTCGGCGGCGAGATCGGCGGTCTCCGGGGTGGGGGCTCGGCCCTCGAGGACGGCCTCCGTGGCGGGGGCACGGACCGGGGTGGCCGCCACGGACCCGAGTGCGACCCGGACGTTGCGCCACGCGCCCCGGGGCACGACCGCGACCGCATCCGCGCTCCAGGCCGCCGCCAGCACGACCTTGCTGATCGACTGCGCCCGGCGTGTCCCGATCTTGCGAAACCGCATCTCGCGATCGGCCGCGAGCGGGATCCGGATCCGCAGCAGCAACTCGTCGGGGGCAAGCGCCGTCCGTCTGTAGGCGGTCCAGAATCGTGCCGCCGGGACCTCGCGCTCACCGCGCCGCGAACCGAGCACGAAGACGGCGTCCGCGGCGAGCAGGACCGGCAGC
>CAZFXH010000360.1:0-2080 GCA_964522905.1 uncultured Anaerolineaceae bacterium | reverse complement strand
CCTTCGGCGAGGGGATGTCGTCCCAGGCGATCGTCGCCCAGAAGGCCATCGAGGTCGAGGACTACAGCACGTACGAGCATCGTGCGCGCGCGCTTGACCGGTACAGTTTCGGGTCGGTCCTGTGCGCGCCGCTGCTGTTCCGCGGCGCGGCGATCGGCGCGATCAACGTCCATGCCCGGGGCCGCCGGCACACGTTCCCGCCGGGCTCCTCCGACCTCCTGGCGGCCTTCGCTGGCCACGCCGCGATCGCCATCGACCACGCGCGACGCTACGAGAACGAGGTGAAGCTCGGGCGGGACGTCGCCGAAACGAATCGCGAGCTGACCCGGCTGCTCACCGTCCAGCAGCGCCTGGCTGAGCACGTCCTGCTCGACGAGGGCCCGGGCGGCATCGCGACGGTGCTCGCGGAGGACCTCGGCCGTGACGTCGTGATCCAGGACCACCTGCATCGGCTGATCGCCGGCGCTGCGCCGGGGGGCGGCCAAGGCTGGCGCGGGCTGCTGGGCACACCGGACGGTTCGGCGGTCCATGACGTCGGCACGGACCGGATCGGCGGCGAGCCCTTCACCGTCGCCGTGCGCATCGGTCGTGAGGTCGCAGGACATCTGCTCATCTCGTCGGACGAGGACCTCGGCCCGATCGACCGGGCGCTGGTGGACGCGGCGACTACGGGTGTGGCCCTGGCCTTCGTCAAGGTACGCGCCGCCGTCGAGGTCGAGGAGCGATTGCGGGGCGAGGCCGCCGCGGACCTGCTGAGCGGCACGTACGCGAGCGAGGAGGCCATCGCCGCCAGGGCCGCCCGCCTTGGGCACGACCTGGCCGAGCCGCGGGATCTGCTCGTGCTCGACGTTGCCGAATCCGCCGACGTCGATCGCGGCGAGGCGCCCGGAACCCCGAGCGCGCACGACCGCCAGCGACGCTATCTCGACCTCGTTCGAGAGCGCCTCGCCGTCCGGGCTCCACGCAGTCTTGCGGTCCTGCACGGCGGTTCGATCGTCGTGCTCGTGGGGGCAAACCGAGAAAGCGAGCCCGACCTCCCAGAGCTCGCTCGTGAGCTCCAGGTGGCGATCGGCGAGGTCGCGGGCAGCGGTGCTGTCACCGTGGCGATCGCGAACCGCTGCCATCGCCCGGACGATCATGCGCCGGCATTCCGCCTGGCCCGCGAGTCCATCGAGCTGATGCTGAAGCTGGGGCGTGCCGGGGCGGTCATCGAGACGAGCGAGCTCGGACCGTACGGGTTGCTGCTGCGCGCCAGCTCCCGGCAGGACCTCGAGGCGTTCGCTCGACGGACGCTGCGGCCACTCGTCGAGCACGATCACCGGCACGGCAGCGATCTGTTGCGCACGCTCCGCCTGTACCTCGAGGAAGACCGCGTGCAACGCCGGGCCGCGGCACGCTGCTTCGTGCACGTGAACACCATCGTGTATCGAATCCGCCGCATCGAGGAGCTGCTCGGCGCGGACCTGGACGACCCGTCGACCGTGTTCGATATCACGCTCGCGTTGCGCGTCATGGACCTCATCGGCGAGCCGCCAGCCGCCTGATGGACCGGTGTCGCCGGCTGCGCTAGACTCGGCAACCCCTAGTGGATGACTCGGAGATCGATCGCCCGTGACCGACGCGCCTACCGTCACCATCGGCCTGGGTCCATTGCGCCCGGCGCCCGCCGGCCTGCCCGACCCCGCCATCGATCCGCCGAACATCGGCGAGACGGCCGATCCGTTCACGACCATCCGGGTCATCGATCTCCTGGCGCGTCTGGAGCGAGGTCGACCGGTCCGGCTCGCGGACATCGCCGACCGGCTCAACGCCAGCCATCTCGACTGGCTGTTCCCGGTGCCGGTGATCGCCACGGTCGCGCTCCAGCTACAGGCCAACTGGATGGCCGATTACCGCAACAGCTCCGGCATCGTCGTCGAGGACGGACCGAACGGGGCGCTCCTGACCATCGAGGATTCGAGCCGCGTCGATCCCTGGATCGTGCGCCAGGCGCAGCGCGTGGCGGCCGACTGTACCGAGCGGCTTGCCGAGTTCAGCCGTCGCGACCGACCATCGGGCGACTGACCAGCTCGCCGCGACC
>CAZFXH010000359.1:0-1769 GCA_964522905.1 uncultured Anaerolineaceae bacterium | reverse complement strand
CGTCTTCCGCAAGACGGCAGGTGCTTTCGGGCCGGACGTGGTGAACCTCCTCCAGGCCTTCGCGACCCAGTCGGCCCTCGCCATCCAGAACGCCCGCCTCTACCGCGAGATCGAGGACAAGGGGCGCCAGCTCGAGATCGCGAGCCGACACAAGTCGCAGTTCCTCGCCAACATGAGCCACGAGCTGCGGACCCCGATGAACGCCATCATCGGCGTCACCGAGATGCTCCTGGAGGATGCCCAGGCCCTCGGACAGCACGACCAGATCGAGCCGCACGAGCGCATCCTCCGGGCCGGCAAGCACCTCCTGGCCCTGATCAACGACATCCTGGACCTGTCCAAGATCGAGGCGGGCCGGATGGAGCTCCACCTGGAGTCGTTCGCCATCGCACCCCTCGTCGAGGACGTGATGACGACGATCCGGCCGCTCGCGGAGAAGAACGGTAACCAGGTGGTGCTGGAATGTCCCGCGGATCTCGGCATGATGCGGGCCGACGCGATGCGCGTCCGCCAGGCCCTGCTCAATCTCGCCAGCAACGCCGGCAAATTCACCGAGCACGGCCTGGTCACGGTGGCCGTCGCGCGGCGGCGCGACGACGGCCACGACTGGGTCACCTTCGCCGTGTCGGACACCGGCATCGGCATGACTCCCGAGCAGATGGCGAAGCTGTTCGAGGAGTTCACCCAGGCCGACGCCTCGACCACCCGCCGGTACGGCGGGACCGGGCTGGGCCTGGCCATCAGCCGCCGCTTCTGCCGGATGATGGGCGGCGACATCATCGTCGAGAGCACGCGCGGCGCAGGATCCACCTTCACCATCCGCCTGCCGGCGGAAGTCCGGGGGGCGGAGGCGGTGCCCGACGAAGGTGGAGCCCGACGGGCCTCGGTGCCAATTCCCGACGCGCCGCGACCCGCGCCGCCCATCCGGGGGTCGCGCACGGTGCTGGTGATCGACGACGATCCGACTGTGCGAGAGCTGATGGAAAGGTTTCTGGTCAGAGAAGGGTTTGCGGTGGTCACGGCCGCCAACGGGGTCGATGGCCTGCGGCGAGCGCGAGACATCCGGCCGGCCGCGATCACGCTGGATGTCCTGATGCCGGATCTCGACGGCTGGACCGTCCTGGCGGCGCTCAAGGGCGATCCCGAGCTGGCCGACATCCCCGTCATCTTCGTCACCATCCTGGACGAGAAGACCAAGGGCTACTCGCTCGGCGCGACCGACTACCTGGTCAAGCCCGTCGATCGCGAGCGGCTGACCCAGCTCCTCACGCGCCTCTGCGGGCACCGCCCCTCGCGTCGGATCCTCTTGGTCGAGGACGACGAGACTACCCGGACCGTGATCCAGCGTGCCCTCGAGCACGACGGGTGGGCCATCACCTCGGCCGAGAACGGCCGGGTCGCCCTCGCCCGGGTTGCCGAGCAGCGCCCCGATGCGATCCTGCTCGATCTCATGATGCCCGAGATGGACGGGTTCGAGTTCCTGGCCGAGCTGCGTCGCCAGGCGATCTGGCGCGACATCCCGGTCGTCGTCCTCACCGCCATGGACCTGACCGACGAGGATCGCCGCCGGCTGAACGGCGAGGTGGAGCGGATCATCGAGAAGGGCGCCTACGGTCGTGAGGAGTTGTTGCACGAGGTCGGCCGCCTGCTGGCCGCCGCCATCGAGCGGCGGGAGGCGAGAGGGACAAGCGAGGCGACATGACGAAGATCCTCTACGTCGAGGACAACGACGACAACGTCTACATGCTGCGCGGCCGGCTCACGCGGGC
>CAZFXH010000358.1:0-4264 GCA_964522905.1 uncultured Anaerolineaceae bacterium | reverse complement strand
CCGGGAATCGAACGACCCCGGCCTGAGCCGGGATCGAACGTGGCGCGAAGAGGCGACGCGGCTCAGTCGGCGGTGACGGTCTCGGGCGCGGCGGCGTCGGTGTCAGCCGCGGCGGTGCCGGCCGCGCCGATCTCGAACTCGGCCAGGCCGAACTGGACTTCGAGCTGCTCGAGCGGCCGGAAGCCGACGACGCCCTGGGGAGTCGAGCCCGGCTTGAAGAAGGCGATCGTGGGGATGCTCATGATGTTGAACGCCTGCGAGAGGCGCGGGTTCGCGTCCACATCGACCTTCACCACGTCGACCTTGCCGTCGTACTTCGCGGCGAGCTTCTCCATCTCGGGCGCGACCATCTTGCAGGGTCCGCACCACACTGCCCAGAAGTCGACGACCGTCGGTCGCTCCGACTTGAGCACGATCTCCTCGAAGTTCTCGTCCGTCACGTGCCTGATCTCCGCCATTGATGTTCCTCCTGCCGCCTAGCGGGCAATGTCCTGGATGAGTCGATATGCCTCGAGGACACGGTGGTCCGCGAGTCGATAAAGGATGGTGTTGCCTTCACGCCGGCTGGTCACGAGACCCGCTCGGCGGAGCACCGCGAGGTGCTGGCTCATGTTGGGGACCTGGCAGCCGACCCGGATGCTGAGGTCGCTGACCGAGAGCTCGCCGATGGAGAGCGACTCGAGGACGCACAGGCGCTTGGGATCCGCGAGGGCTCGACCGACGGCGGCGTACCGCTCCCGATCGGGCTCCGCAGAGACTGGCAGGTAGTCCAACACGGCCCTGAGGGTATCAGTGTTTGCGCAAACACGCAACTAGCCGCACGTGTCCTGACCGGAGCGTGCGCCGTGCGATACTCCGCCGCATGCCCGAGGTCGACGCGCGCGCCGAGCCCGAACTCGACGTCCCGATCGAGGACATCCGGGCCGCTGCCGAGCGACTGTCCGGCCTCGTCCACCGTACGCCCGTTCTGAGCTCGGCGACTGCGGCGGCGTGGACCCGGGCCGCGACGGGCGCGACGATGCGCGAGGAGCGCCTGTATCTCAAGGCCGAGCACCTGCAGAAGACTGGCTCCTTCAAGGCGCGTGGGATGTCGAACCGGATCGCGACGCTGACCGCGGATGCGCGGGAGCGGGGCGTGATCACGCTGTCGGCGGGCAACGCGGGGCAGGCGTACGCGTGGGCGGGTCGGGCGGTAGGGGTGCCGGTCACGGTGGTCATGCCTGCGGGCGCGGTACGGTCCAAGGTCGACGCGTGCCTGGGCTATGGCGCCCGGGTCGTGCTGCATGGGGACCACGTCGGCGACACCTTTGCCGAGATGCAGCGGATCCGGGACGCCGAGGGCCTCACGTTCGTGCATCCCTTCGACGATCCGACCGTCATCGCCGGTCACGGGACCGCGGGCCTCGAGTTGCTCGAGGACATCCCCGATCTCGATGTCCTGGTGGTCGGGGTCGGGGGCGGAGGCTTGATCTCCGGCGTCGCGGCCGCGGCCAAGGGGCTGCGCCCCACGATCCGGGTGATCGGCGTGGAGCCCGAGCGGTCCAACGCGCTGACGCTGGCGCTCGAGCGGGGCGAGGTGGTGACGATCCAGCCGCAGTCGGTCGCCGATGGCCTGGGTGCGCCGTTCGCCGGTGCGTGGACGCTCGCGATGGCCCGGCGCCACGTCGACCACATCGTGTTGCTGGACGACCCCACGATCCTGGCCGGCATGCGGTTCGCGATCGAGCGCCTCAAGCAGGTCGTGGAGCCCGCGGGCGCGGCGGCGCTGGCGGCGGTCCTCGCCGGCCGGGTCGAGATCCGCGGCGGCGAGCGCGTCGGTGTCCTGCTGTCGGGCGGGAATGTCGAGGTGAGCCGCATCGGTGAGCTCGTGGCGGCGGCTGGCACGCTCCCGGGCGCGGCCGCATGACGGAGGAGGACGCCGGGGCACCGGCGCCACGTCCTGCGGCGGAGCCGCCGTGGGTCGACCAGCGCGAGCCGGCCGCAACGACCGCTGGGTTCACTCCCGAGCCCCCGGCACAGCCTCCGTCGCCGTCCGCAACGCCGTCCGCAACGCCGCCCCCCGACATCCCTCTCGTCCCGACCGCACGACTGTTGGCAGCGAGCTTCGACCTCCTCGGTCGCTCCGGCACTGACATGCGTCGGGCGTCCTTCTATGTCGGCCTGATCGTGCTTGGGACCGTCGGTCCACTGGCGCTCGCCTCCTGGGGGCTGCTCGTGATCGAGACGGAGCGCGGCTTCACCGACTTCGAAGACGGCATCGGTGTGAACGCCGAGGCGCTGTTCGCCGGGCTCGGACTCCTGGCGTTTGCCGGACTGGTGGTGGCGTGGGTCGAATCCCGCAGCCTCGCGATGACCGTGCTTGGCGGTCGCATGGTCGAGCGGCCCGTCTCGACCCGCCGAGCCCTCGCCCGGTCGCGCCGGATGTTCTGGTCGGCGATCCTGGCCTCGGTCATGGCCGCGATCCCGGTCCTTTTCGTCCAGGGTGTCGTCAGTGAATTCTTCGCCCCGACATTCGGGCAGGCGGTCGAGGCCTCCGTGATCACCTCTACCCTGGTCACCGCCCTTATCGGGGGGCCGTTCGCCTACGTCCTGGCCGGGGTCGTCCTGGGCGACGTGAACCCCTTCGAGGCCCTGCGTCGATCGTTCCGGGTCTTCCGCGCCCGCAAGCTGGCCGCGGCGATCGTCGTCGTGTTCGAGACCGTCACCGCGCTCCTCGTCCTGTTCGGGATCTCTGCGGGCCTGGACCTCGTGGTGCGGCTGTTCGAGGGTCTTGGCGTCGGACCCGAGGCCGGCTCGGTCGGCCTGGCTGTCACGACGATCGGGGTGGTCGCGGTGACGTTCGCGTTCGGCACGCTGATCTTCACCGTCAATGCGATCACCGTCGCGCCCCAGGTCGTGATGTTCCTCGGCCTGACACACGCCAGCCTCGGGCTCGATCGTGTCCGCCAGGGTGGTCCCGACGACCCCGACATCCGCGGTCCGGGACGCCCACGGTTCCGCTGGCTCACTCGCTCCATGCTGCTCGGGTTCATGCTCGGTGCGCTCGGACTGGCGCTGACCGTGTCGGCGATCGTCGACTAGCCTCGTTCGCTAGTCCACGCCGAGCGCGTGGAGCCGGTCGTCGTCGATACCAAGATGGTGCGCCAGCTCGTGCACGACCGTGACCCACACCTCGTCCGCCAGCTCATCCGGGTCCGCAAAGTCCGCCTCGAGGGGCAGGCGGAAGAGCACGATCCGATTTGGCTCGGAGAGCCAGTCGGCGCCCCACTCGGTCCGCGGGACCCCCTCGTACAGGCCGTAGAGCGTGTCGCCGTCCTCGATCTCGTTCCGTTTCCGCTGCTCGGGAGTCGGCTCGTCGTCGATGACGATGGCGACCTCCTCGAGCGCTGCGGCGAACGGCATGGGGATCGTCGCGAGGGCCTCGTCGACCAGGTCCTCGAAGCGCCGGTGGTGGGTGAGACGGGACGCGAGCAGGCCCCGGGCGGTGCGGGAACCTCGGCGGCGCTTCGGCATGGCGCCCGTATCCTAGGGCCGATGGAGCCGTCACCTCCCGCCGTCCCCGATCCGGACCCGAGCCTGGAGCCGGAAGGCTTCGTGGTCGTCGTCGAGTCCGGCGACCGGATCCACTTCCTCGACTGGAGCGGGCTGGGCGAGGCGGGCCGGCAAGGCGTCCTGGCGATCCACGGGCTCTCGCAGACCGGCTGGATCTGGGCCCCGATCGCCCGCCGCCTCGGCGGGCCGACAGGCTCGCGGCGCTTCGTCTCGATGGACCTGCGCGGCCATGGGCTCTCCGACGCCCCGACCGATGACGGGGCGTACGACCTGGCCGTGCTCGCCTCGGACGTGGAGGCGGTCGCCGAAGGCTCCGGGCTGCTCGAGGCGGCTCGCGGCGCCGGCGTCGTGCTGGCCGGCCATGGTTTCGGGGCCATCGTCGCCGCGAACGCAGCGCTCGAGCTCGGCGAGCGTTGCGCCGGCCTCGTCCTGGTCGACGGCGGCTGGGAGTCCCTGGAGGCGAGCACCGGGATCGATGTCGATGAATTCCTCCGCGGACTCGATGAGCCACCCGAGGTGATGCGCTCCCTCGCGGCATTCCTGGCCGACCGTTCACGATTCGACCCGGGCTCGTGGGACGTGGACCAGGACCGCGCGGCGCGAGCCACGGTGGTGGAGACCCACGCCGGGCGAGTCGTCCCCGCGACCCGGCCGCACGCGCTCGAGGCGAGCGTGCGCGCGATGTTCGCGTACGACCCTCTCGCGATCGTGG
>CAZFXH010000357.1:0-18758 GCA_964522905.1 uncultured Anaerolineaceae bacterium | reverse complement strand
GATCAGGAGCCCGTCGCCGACCGTATGCCCGAGGCTGTCGTTGACCGTCTTGAAGCGGTCCAGGTCGAGGAACAAGAGCGCGACCGAACGCCGCCCGTGCGAGCGGCGGGTCAGCGCGTGCTCGACGCGATCCTTGAAGAGAGCGCGATTGGCCAGCCCGGTCAGGTCGTCGTGGAAGGCCTGTTGCACGAGCCGCTCCTCCAGCTCCCGGCGGACCGTGACGTCCGTGAGCGTGCCGGACATGCCGGCGAACGCCCCCTCGTCGTCCAGGAGCCGCTGAGCATGGGCTTCGACCCAGATATCCGTCCCGTGCTTGCCGACCACGCGCAGCTCGTGCCGGTAGTCCTGCAGCTGGCCCTGGACGATCGAATGCGCAAGGTCGGTGTGGGCGTCGCGATCGTCGGGGTGGATGAACTCGGTGATCCTGCGCCCGACTGAATCGGCGACCAGGTGGCCGGTGAGCTCTTCCCACGCATGATTGAGCAGCGCCCAGCGTCCCTCGGCATCGACGCGGAAGATGACCTCACGGACGGCTTCGACGACCGTCCGGTAGCGGGCCTCGCTGTCGCGAAGCTCCTCGTTGGCCTTCGCTGCGCGGATCACCGCGTGCTCCAGCCGGCGGCGGTGACGGAAGAGCACGAGACCGACCAGTCCGACGATCGCGGCCACCGCACCGACGCGCAGGATCGCCGCGAATTCCGCGGGCAGGTCGGGGCTGGCGGGCGTGAACTCGATGATGACGGCCGTGATCACGGCGACCACCCAGGCGGCGATCAACGCCCCCTTGAGTCGCCGGCCATGCAGGAACGAGAGGGCGAAGGCGACCGCCATGATCGGAGCGGTCGCCAGGGCCGGGACCGGGGGCGGGATCGGCGCGGAGACGAGGACACCGACGAGCACGGTCGTGACGAGCAGCAACACGGCGCGCTGCGAGCGCCCGGCCAGGAGCTCGCGTCGGGCGTGGATCAGGCCCGCCGCGAGCGCGGTCAGGGTCACGCCTCCGACCGCCGACGCCACGTCGCCCGTCTCGACCAGCAGCAAGAACCCGGCCACCGCGAAGATCATGACGACGACGGCCATCGCCACCGCGAGGCGAGCGAGCTCGCGCGTATCGTCGGCGGGGAGATCTCCGGTCGGGGCGGGGGCAGAGATTACGGACACGCGAGCAGCACTCCGGTGCGCCAGACGCGGCGCGGATACGGCCTGAGCGCTCAGGTTCGCCTTGGCAGGGCTTGGTCGTCTGCCCCCCGGTAGTCCGGGGCGCTCGACGTGGAAATCGGCGGCCGCATGACACCTGGCTCGCCGGAACCGCGCCGCCAGGCCCTTGGCAGCCCGTCAGGGCGCCAGGTGGCAGGCCTCGTTCCAGGTCTCGATCGCCCGGTCGGACCGCTCCCAGCCCAGGATCCCGATCGTGGCGGTGTCGAGTGCGAAATGGCGGCCGCCGTCGGCCGGCAGGTGGATCCAGCGGGCAGCCAGGACCCGCAGCAGGTGGCCGTGGGCGAACAGCAGCACGTCGCCCTCCACGCCCGGGTCGAGGCAACGCTCGATCAGGCGGTCGGTTCGGAGACCGACCTGCTCGACCGTCTCGCCCCCGCGCCACGGACCCGTCCAGACGCTCCAGTCCTGGATCTCGCTCCGGATGTCGGCGGTCGTCCGTCCCTCGAACTCGCCGTAGTCCCACTCGCCGAGGTCGGGGTCGACGACCGCGTCCGAAAAGCCCGCGAGACGGGCCGTCTCGGCGGCTCTCGAGCGCGGACTGGTGAGCACGAGCGCGAACGCGCGGCCCGCGAGGCGCCGGGCAAGGGCTTCCGCCTGCCGCTGGCCCAGGTCGGTCAGCGGGATGTCGCTGCGGCCGGTGTGGCGCCCGGACTTCGACCACTCGGTCTCGCCGTGTCGGACCAACCAGATCTGGCGTTCGGGGGCGTCCTCGCTCACAGGGTGGCCTGCGGGCGGGCGCTTTCCTGCGGCGTGGCAGCGAAGAACTCTCGTGGCGTCCAGCCGAAGACCCAGGCGAGCGGCAGTGTCGGGATCGTCGAGATCCTCGTGTTGTAGCGGTAGACCTGGTCGTTATAGAGCTCCCGGCGGTCCGCGATGATCGCCTCGAGCCGTTCGATCTCGTCCTGGAGATCGAGGACGTTCTGTTGCGACTTCACAGCCGGATATGCCTCGACCACGGCGAACAGCGAACGGACGGCGGCCGAGGTCGCCTCGGCGTGGACGGCCTGGGCCGGGATCGGCTCGGTGGGGGAGTACGCGGCTCGGGCTCGGGTCACGTCGGCAAGCACCTCCTGCTCGAATGCCATGACGCCGCGAACCGCGGCCACGAGGGAGGGGAGCTGGTCATGACGCTGCTTGAGCGCGACATCGATGTTGGACCACGCCTTGTCGATACGCTGCCGTAGTGCCATGACAGCGTTGTAGCTTGCTACCACGATGAAGCCGAGGATGACGAGGAGCAACCCCACCGCGAACGCGGCCGCCATGGATTCGGGGGTCATGAACCGAACCCGCCGGTGACGACGAGGGCGAGCGCGATCGCGGATCCGATCGCCAGTACGGCCCCGAGTAGCCCGAGGACGAACAGGTCCTGGTGCCGATCCGCGGCGACCCCAGGCAACCCATGAGCGATGAGCAGTGGCACGTCCGGAGCACTGGCGAGCACCAGCGTGTGTGGCGCGATCGTGAATCGTCGCTCGATGCGTGCGGCATCCTCGGCGCTGCCCATCGGGAGGGCGTCGGCGCCGGGGTCCAGATCCGGCACCCGGACGGGTCGCCCCACCCCGAACCCCGGGATCGCGGCATTGCCCCACGCCTCTTCCGGATCGTCGGCCAGACGACCGGCGGCCCGAGCCTCGGCCAGATCGGCCACGACTTCCGGGTCGTTGGCGGCCACGCCGGATCCGATGGCCTCGTCCGCCTCGGTCGGGTCGGCGAGGTCCGAGAACGGCATGGCCCGGCCGATGATGGTCACGGCGTCACCCGGACCAAGCCGAGCCTCGCGATAGCGCCGCCGTCGTCGCGAGGCTCCGCCGGAGAAGCCGCCAAACAGGGATCCGCCGCCGGCGTCCTCGTCCTCGATCCCGGCGGCCGGTCGGACCGTCAACAGCGCCGCGATTGCGGCCTCGCGATCCACTTCGGCCGGGGCGATGGCGCTTCCCGTCCGCAGCGACAATCCGGCCGGCTCCTCACCGAACATCCCGGTCCGGTCGTCGAAGCGGATCGGGGCATCCCAGTCCGCACCGCGCGGGAACACGCGCACGTCACCCGATTCGTCGACGACCCGGAACCCGATCGCCCGTTCCTCGACGACGTCGTCCGAACCATCGAGATCGTCGTCGCCGCTTTCGATCGTGCAGCGGTAGTAGACGCAGGGTGCGCTCTGCAGGGACGAGACGAGGAGCACCTCGGCCGTTTCGATGCGGCCGCTCACGCGGACCTCGCCGGCCGCCAGGGTCGCGATCCGCGACGTGCCCGTGTCGCCGATGCGTACGGCCGTACGGTACCCGACCATTCCGCGGGCGAGCACCCAGAGACCGGCGACGATGCCGGCGACGAGCAACGCCGCGATCTGTGGACCCGACCCCTCCATGCACGCATCCTACGGAACCGGCCGGGGCAGGTTCAGCTCGTCGGGCGCCCGGGACGGATCGACAGGACCAGCAGTGTCACCCCGAGGACGACGGATGCGATCGGCCAGAGACGACCGAAATCGAACCCGGGGATCGCCTCGCGAGCCAGGAACAGCCCGCCGATGACGATCAGCACGAGGCCCGCCGCGATCGGTCCGCGCCCGCTCACGAGCAGCCCTCCGCCGGATCAAGGGTGAATGACCCGACGTTGGCCTCGATCTGCAACTCGATCCTCGTGACCGCCGTGTCGTAGCCCGGGGTCTCCCACGCGTCGCCCACCTGGACGAGCCCAGCGGACCCGAAGTCGTACGACGACAGCACGCTGTCCTCCGTCCGCAGCCGCAGCGCCACGCCCGGTGGCGAGCACAGACGGATGCTGCCTGCATTCGCCTCGATCGTGCCGGTGGTCGAAACGGCCGGCAGGTACAGCCCGAGCGATCCGGCGTTGAGGCTCACATCGATCCCGCCGACCTCGGCGGCGTCCCGCAGGATGACCGTGGCCTGCCCCGCGTTGAGCTCCGCGTCGACGACACCGATCCGGGCGTCCTCGAGGTCCGCGACCACCGAACCCGCGTCGACGCTCAGGGACAGGTCGAGCCTCGGCGAGGTCGGCAGGCTGACCATCCATCGATCGCGCTCACTCAGGAAGCCGCGGAAGTCCTCGTCCGGCGGTGCGACGGAGAGGCTTTCCCCGTCGGCCTCGATGCGCGGGCCACGGCCGTCGCCGCCGACGCCCTCGACGACCCAGGTCCCCCCGGGCGTCGTGGCGATCTCGACCGTGCCGCACGTCACCTCGACGTTCACCGTGGCGTCCGTTTCAAAGGTGCCGGCGCTCGACTGGAATGGGGCACCGTCTTCACCGGGTCCGCACACGCCCGACGGCAGGTCGCCGATCCCGCCGAAGCCGCCGGTCAGGATCCCCGCCGCCATCAGGCCGAGCGTGCCCGACACGAGCAGCCCGCCGAGCATCTCGAGCGAGGTCCGCGTGAAGATGAGTCCCAGGCCGATGCCGACCAGGATCAGCGGCCAGAACGACCACCATCGATCGAGCAGCGCCGGATCGATGGCGCCCGTCTGGACCCCCAGGGGCACGCCGCCCGCGACGATGAAGAAGATGCCCCAGCCCGCAAGGTCCCGATGGATACGCACCGCAGCACGATACCAAGCCGACCCGCCGCGTGTCGCACCTGATTCGGGACGGCGGGCCTGTGCTAGCCTCGCTGCGGCGTCCCGGACCGAGCCCGTGTTTCACGCCGGAGGACAGCATGCGCCTGAGCGAATGGCGGACTCGCGCGCCTCACAAGGACTCGATGAACGCAAAGGTGTTTGCCATCATCGAGCCGGTCCTCGCATCCCTCGGAGCCGACCCGGACCCGTCGGCCTGGATCGTCTGGGGCGAAGACCCGGGCGTACGCTACGTGATGCTCGTGCCGACCGAGGCGGGACTCGTGCAGGTCCTCGTCCGGGTCAACGTGCCAGGCGAGGGTCCGCGTGCATCAGCCAAGGTGATCCGATGGAGCCGGATCCAGGTCGGGGAGCTCGGGCTCGAGATGGTCAGTGGCCACCGGATGCTTGGCTTCCAGGTCGAAAGCCACATCCTGCACGGGCGCGATGAGGAGGGCGACGCGATCGCCTCGTTCGCGCTCGAGGTCCTGGCGCGCATCGACGGCCGGCCCTTCACGCCACGCGCCGTGAAGGGCGGACGATCGGCCAAGGCAGGGGCCGGCTCGACCGTCGCGAAGGCGGCCGCGCGGAAGCCCGTCGGCACGTCGGGCAAGCCAGGTGCCGCGACCGTCAAGGCTGCCGGCGCTGCCGCCAAGCCGGCGGCCGCATCTCGCAAGCCCGCGGCGGGGCACTCCGACTCTTGACCGGCGCAGCGAAGCCGGTCCCCGCGGCCAAGCGGCCGCTGAGTCCGATCCGGCGGACCCTCCGCTACTGGGCGTCGCGCCTTGTCGCCGGCGCCGTTACGCGCGCCTGGCTGCGGATCGAGTGCGAGGGGTTCGAGCGGCTCCCGGGCGGACCGGCGATCTACTGCTTCAACCATCTGTCGTGGTCGGATCCCTTCGTGCTGATGGCCACGCTTCCGATGCGCCCGCGCCTGTCGTTCTTCGGTCCGAGGGAGGAGGACATGGGCATCGGCGGTCGCAACCGACTGATGCAATGGACCGGGGCGACGATCCCATACAAGCCTGGCAAGAACGACCTGCTCGAAGCGACCCGCAAGGTCAGCGTGGTCATCGGTGCGGGCGGCATCGTGGCGATCGCGGGAGAGGGGAGGATCGGCGCACTCGAGAATGCCGTCCTGCCGCTCAACGACGGGCCCGCCTATTTCGCCCTGCGGTCGCACGTGCCCGTCGTCCCGATCGCCATCAACGGCACGAGTTGGCTGCGTTTCGGCGGTCGCATCCGGATCCGGGTCGGCGAGCCCATCGTCGGTGCCAGCCGGCCGGACCGGGTCAGCGTTGCCGCCGTGACGGCGGCGCTACAGGCGTCGCTCGCCGCCCTCGTCACCGATGCCCCGCAGCCAGACCGCAGCGGACGCTCCGGCGCGTGGTTCTCCGAGCGCTTCAACGAGTGGCCCGAGGGATCCCGCGAGGCCGCCCTGGCCGCACAGACGGACGGGACGATCGAGCCACGATCGTTGGCTGCGGCGGGCGGCTGACCGGGCGTCTCTGGCATACTCCGCCCGCAAGAGCCCCCACAGGAGCGAGCGTGGCTGCGACCGGCCTATCCGCCGACCCTACCGAGTATCGAGCCCGCCTCGGCGAGCAGAGCGACGAACAGATCGACCTCTGGGCGCAGGAGATGATGCGCGACGTCGCCAAGCGACGCGGCGTCCTCCGGGTCCTCGACGACCTCCGTCGAGCCGCGCGCCTCACGGAACGCGATATCGAACGGGTGTTCGCTTCAGGCGACGGACCTCCGGCCGTGATCGGACGGGACGCCCAGGGCCGGCAGATGATGCCGGCGGTGACACTCTTCGCGCTCGTCCCGGGGCTCCGCGCCGACGCCGCCGACGCCCGAGAGCGCCTTATCGACTACCTGGTCGAGAACTTCCACGAGCTCGTCTACGTCTGACGGGCCATTCGCTCGCTCCGCGGCGCTGATCCGCCTCGCCCATCCCTTCCCGTCCCTCCTCGACGGCGTGGTCGTGGCCGCCGTCGCCCTCGCTGCCGGCGCGGGCCCGGCGCGGGCCCTGTGGCTCGGGGTGTCGATGACCGCCCTCCAGGTCTCGATCGGGGCGCTCAACGACATCCACGACGTCCCGCAGGATGGCGGTCGCAAGCCCGGGAAACCGATTCCGGCCGGGCTCGTCAGTGTCCCGGCCGCGTGGTCGGTCGTGGTCGCGGGCGCCCTGGTCGGCATCGCGCTCGGCGCGTCGGTCGATGTCCGCGTCGGGGCACTGGCCGTCGTCGTGCTCGTCATCGGCTACGGCTACGACCTGCTGGCCAAGGGCACGGCGTGGTCGTGGCTGCCATTCGCCGTGGGCATCCCCCTGCTGCCCGTCTACGGGTGGCTGGGAGCCGTCGGTGCGTTCCCGTCCTTCTTCATCGCCCTCGTCCCGATGGCCGTGTCGGCCGGGGCGGCACTCGCCATCGCGAACGCCCGGGCGGACCTGGAGCGGGATGTCGCGGCGGGCACGGTCTCGGTCGCGACCAGGCTCGGGCCCGAGGGATCGTGGCGGCTCCACGCCGCCTTATGGCTGCTGGCCCTCGTCCTGGGATCGGTTTGGCTCGCGTTCCGTGGAGTGGGACTCCTACAGCTCGCGCCCGTGGTCGTCAGCGCTGGCATCATCGGGATGGTGGTGGTGTGGTCGCGGGATCGGGCGCCGGCCGGTCGGGAGCGGGTCTGGCAGTTCGAGGCGGCCGGAGGCGCGCTGGCCCTGCTGGCATGGCTGGCAGTGGTCCTCCGGTGAAGGCACCTCGCCGCTGGCTCGCCGCCGGGGCGACCTGAGCGAGGGCGGACCTAACGCCTCATCCGCCACGTTCGTTATGGTTGTTGCGCGGGGTCGAGACCCAGGGTCGGACGGCCCACCCCGCGAACGGAGGTCTCCCATCGTGCATCGAATCACTCGCCACCTTCGCGGCCTGCTGGTCGCACTCGCTACGCTCGCCCTATCGGCCGGCGTGGTGCTCGCAGCCCGGCCTGCTTCGCTGGAAGCGCCTGCGGCTGCCGCCGGGGATGGACTCGATCGGGCATCCGAGGCAGCAGGCAAGGTCCTGCCTGTCCGGCCCGAGGCCCCGGCAGTGCCCGAGGCCGATGAGGACGAGGATGTCGACGAAAACGTCCCAGACGCGGATGAAGAAGAGGAGGACGCCGTCCCGACGGTCGGCGAGGGCGAACGGCCCCAGAACCACGGCTGGTTCGTGTCGGAGGCCGCGAAGGGAGCGACCCCGGAGAGCGCCGAGAACCACGGCGCCTACGTGTCCGAGATCGCCCAGGGCGATGACGGCAAGCCCGAAGCCGCCACGGCCGCTCGCGAGACAGGGTCCGCGGTTGCGGACGCGGCGAAGGCGCGGAAGGGCGATAGGGGAAAGCCTGCCAAGGCCGGGAACCGCTAGAACCCACGACGCCAGTGACGAAACCCGGCGCCATCGGCGCCGGGTTTCGTCGTGTCCAGAGGGTTGGTCCGCCTACTCCCGGGTATCGCCCGTCCGAACGATGGCGATCGCATTCTCCAGGCGGAGCTTCGCGATGGTGAGGTACTTCGCGAGGTTCGCCCGGTCGATTTCCGTGATCGATGCCACCGCTTCGGGCGAGCGCAGGACATCGACCAGCAGGTCGAGCGCGTCGGCCAGGGAGTGCTTCGCGTCCACGAGCGAATCGTCGGTCAACTCCGCGGCGGGCCGCGGCTCGGGGACGACGGCGTCCTCGAGCTCCAGGGCGGCATCGTCGTGGCCGACATCGTCGTGGCCGGCATCGTCGTGGCCGGCGTCGTCGATGCGGAAGTCGTCCGCGACCCGTACGGGCCGCGAGCGGCGGCCCTCGATCTTGTCGCGCAACTTGATGAGGGTCAGCTCGCCTCGCGCGACCTGATCCACCAGTCGACGTCGCTTCTTGGGGTCGTCGACCTTCATCAGCTCGTAGGCGTGCGAGAGGGTGTCTTTGCGCAAGGACACCAGCTCTCGGATCTCCGGTGGGGCGTCCGCGAGGCGAAGCCGGTTCTCGAGGTAGCCCTTGTCCTTGCCCAGCTTGTCCGCGAGCTTGCGGATGCTGTAGCCGTGCTCCCGGACCATCCGGTCGTACATCGCTGCTTCGTCGAGCGGAGAGATGTCCTCCCGCTGCAGGTTCTCGATGATCGAGATCTCGAGCGCCGTGTCGTCGTCGATATCCTCGATCAGCGCGGGGATCGTCTCGAGGCCGGCTTGCTTCGATGCCCGCCACCGTCGCTCGCCAGCGACGAGCTGGTAGCGGTTCTGCCCGATAGGTCGCACGAGGATGGGCTGCAGGACACCGTGCTCACGGATCGAGGCGGTCAGCTCGTCGAGCGTCTCCTGGTTGAAGGCGAGGCGCGGCTGCTGCGGATTGGAGTCGATACGATCGACCTGGACGATGCGGACGCCGACGCTGCGGGTCGGGGAATCGTTCGATAGCAGGCTGACGATGGCAGGGGAGAGCTCGCGCTCCTCCGAGAGGCGACGTGCAGCCGTCGCTCGGAAATCAGGCCGAGCCAAGATCCACCACCTCCCGCGCGAGCTCGCGATAGGTTCGCGCGGCGTCGCTGCTTCCGGCGTAGGTCGTGATCGGGCGTCCGACCAGCGGTGCTTCGCCGAGCTTCACGGTATTGCGGACGATGCTGGTGAAGACATGGTGGTCGCCGACCACTCGCAGCTCGTCGAGCATGTCTCGTGCCAGGTTCGTCCGGCCGTCGTAGAACGTCGGCAGTAGCCCCAGGATGCGGAGGTCGCGATTGAGCTTGAGCCGGATCGCGTTGATGACCTTGACGAGATTGGTCAGGCCCTTCATCGCGTAGTACTGCGTCTGGACCGGGATGATGACGCCGTTCGACGCGACCAGACCGTTGACGGTGAGCAGTCCGAGGTTCGGCGGGCAGTCGATGAGGACGTAGTCGTAGGCATCGGTCTGGCCGTAGATCGCGTCGCGCAGGATCTGCTCGCGCCCGAGGGCGGTGAACAGTTCGCCCTCGGTGGAGGCCAGATCGATATGGGCCGGTGCGACGTCGATGCCCGCGCTCTCGGTAGGACGGATGACCTCGGCCAGGGTCGATCGTCCGTCGGCGAGCACATCGGCCATCGAGCGTTCGACGGTGTTGAGATTGATTCCGAGCCCGGCCGTCAGGTTGGCCTGGGGATCCATATCGATACAGAGGATGCGGAGACCTTCTTCAGCGAGGGCCCCCGCGAGATTGATCGCCGTCGTCGTCTTGCCGACGCCGCCCTTCTGGTTGGCGATCGCGATCACATTGGTCACCAGGACATCACCTCGAATCATCGGCAGGGCTCGACGTGCCGCTCAGGGCGGCAGGGGCGGGGACGCGGTCATGCTACCGCAGCCACACCGCGAACGGACAGGTTGGTTATCCACACGGATCGTGAGTTGTTCACCATTTCGGTGGATAAGTGGGACCGTATGATGGCCATCGTCCTTGCACAAAGACGGCCCTGGGCAGCGGGAGGATCGGCATTGCCGACGAATGAGGAGCGAGCCGCACGCCTCGATGCGATGCGCGCGGAGTCGATGCTCGGTGGCGGACAGGAACGCATCGACCAGCAACACGAGCGCGGCAAGCTGACGGCGCGCGAGCGTTTGGAGCTCCTGCTCGACGCGGAGTCGTTCATCGAGCTGGATGCGTTCGTCACGAATCGGAACCTGGAGGCGGAGACGGCCTTCCTCGGTGATGGGGTGGTGACCGGGCACGGCACCATCGACGGCCGACTCGTATTCGTGTTCAGCCAGGATTTCACCGTGTTCGGTGGTTCGTTGTCGGAGGCCTACGCCGAGAAGATCTGCAAGGTCATGGATCTCGCGATGAAGGTCGGGGCGCCGATCATCGGCCTCAACGACTCTGGCGGCGCCCGCATCCAGGAGGGCGTGGTGTCCCTCGGTGGATACGCCGACATCTTCCTGCGGAACACCCTCGCGTCGGGCGTCGTGCCGCAGCTGTCGCTCGTCCTGGGTCCGTGCGCCGGCGGCGCTGTGTACTCCCCTGCGATCACCGACTTCACGATCATGGTGGAGGGCACGAGCTACATGTTCGTGACAGGCCCCAATGTCGTGAAGGCGGTGACGCACGAGGATGTCGACGCCGAGACGCTCGGTGGTGCCACGACCCACACGACCCGCAGCGGCGTCGCCCACATCGCGGCCCACGACGAGGCGGAGGCGCTGGCGTTCGCTCGTCGCATCCTGGGCCACCTGCCACAGAACAATCTTGGTGAGGCGCCCCGCGGGCCGACGACGGATCCAACCGAGCGACGCGATGCCGAGCTGGACCGGATCGTCCCCGACGACCCGAGCAAGCCGTACGACATGCACCGCGTCATCGAGCTGGTCTTCGACGACGGCGCATTCCTCGAGATCCAGCCCGGCTGGGCGCCGAACATCCTGACCGGGTTTGCCCGACTCGGGGGGCGGAGTGTCGGGATCGTCGCCCAACAGCCGGCCGTGCTGGCGGGTGCGTTGGACATCGACGCCTCGACGAAGGCGGCGCGCTTCGTGCGGACCTGCGACTGCTTCAACGTACCCCTGGTGACGCTGGTCGACGTGCCGGGCTTCATGCCGGGCGTCGGCCAGGAGCACGGCGGGATCATCCGCCATGGCGCGAAGTTGTTGTACGCCTATTGCGAGGCGACGGTCCCGAAGATGACCGTGATCACGCGCAAGGCGTACGGGGGCGCGTACGACGTCATGTCGAGCAAGCATGTCCGCGGTGACATCAACCTCGCCTGGCCGACCGCGGAGATCGCGGTGATGGGTGCGGAGGGTGCGGTCAACATCCTCCATCGCGACACGATCGTGGCCGCCGCCGACCCAGCGGCGGAGCGCGCCCGCCTGGTCGCCGATTACGAGGAGCGGTTCGCCAACCCGTATGCCGCTGCCGCGCGCGGGTACGTGGACGACGTCATCCGGCCCTCCGAGACACGCCCCCGGCTCATCGCCGCTTTGGAGATGCTGGCCGACAAGCGAGATACGAACCCGCCGAAGAAGCACGGCAACATCCCGCTGTGACCGCGCCTTCCCGGACGGCGTCGGGCGGCGCGTCTTTGCGCAAAGACGGTGGCCGGCCCTTCGCCCGGATCCTGGTCGCGAACCGTGGCGAGATCGCCCTTCGCATCATCAGGACCTGTCGCGATCTCGGCGTCGAGACCGTCGCCGTCTACTCCGACGCCGATGTGGACGCTCGTCACGTCCAGGCGGCCGATGCCGCGGTGCGGCTGGGTCCCGCGCCGGCCCCGGAGAGTTACCTCCGAGCCGACACGATCGTCGAGGCGGCGCTCGGAATGGGTGCCGAGGCGATCCACCCGGGCTACGGATTCCTGTCCGAGCGGGCCGCCTTCGCACGAGCCGTGATCGAAGCGGGTCTCACCTTCGTCGGCCCGAGCCCCGATGCGATCGACGCGCTCGGGGACAAGCTGGCGGCGCGCCGCACCGCAAAGGCTGCCGGCGTCCCGGTGGTGCCGGGGACCTTCGAAGCAGCGGCGATCGATCGACCCGACGATGCGGAGGTCATCGTCGCGGCGGCGGAAGGCGTCGGCTTCCCGTTGCTCGTGAAGGCTTCGGCCGGTGGCGGTGGTCGTGGCATGCGCCGCGTGACGACAGCGTCGGAGCTACCGGCCGCCCTGGCCGCGGGATCGGCCGAGGCGCTTGCGGCGTTCGGGGATGGCGCCGTCTACCTGGAACACGAGGTGCGACCGGCGCGGCACATCGAGGTCCAACTCCTCGGCGACGCCGATGGCACCATCGTCGCGCTGGGGGAGCGAGATTGCTCGATCCAGCGCCGGCACCAGAAGCTCATCGAAGAATCGCCGGCGCCAGGCCTGACGCCCGACGAGCGAGCCGAGCTGCACGACCTCGCCACCCGTGCCGCTCGGGCCGCGAACCTGCACAACGCCGCGACGGCCGAGTTCCTGTTCGACACGGAGCGACGGTTCTGGTTCCTGGAGGTCAACGCGCGGCTCCAGGTCGAGCACGGCGTGACGGAGCTCGTCACGGATCTCGACGTCGTCGAGGAACAACTGTGGATCGCCGCCGGGGCGCCGTTGTCCGAAGCCGTCCTGGCCGCGGCCGCGACCGCCTTGGCGCCGACCCGCCACGCGATCGAGGTGCGACTTGCCGCCGAGGACCCATCGCGCGCATTCGCGCCATCGCCCGGGCGGGTGGGGGAGTGGCGGATGCCGTCGGGCCCAGGAGTGCGCGTGGACACAGCGATCCGCGCCGGGGAGCGCGTGCCTCCGGACTACGATCCGTTGATCGCAAAGATCATGACCGTCGGCCCGGACCGGGGTGGCGCCATCGACCGGATGCGGCGGGCGCTCGACGAGGTGGCGGTCACCGGGATCCAGACGACGCTGCCCTTCGACCGGGCATTGTTCCGCGACCCGGCGTTCGCTTCGGGCGACATCTCGACGGATTGGGTGGAGGCGCACTGGGACGGCGAGGCGAGCCGGCGCGATGCGTTGCCGCCGGCCGCGCAGGTCGCGGCCGCAGTCGCGGAAACCGCCGCCACCGAGAGCCCGGTCCCTTTCGGCGCCTCGGCGGCCCCCGGCCCGTCGGCAACGGCCGGGGAGACGACCGCGTCTTTGCGCAAAGACATCGGCGGCGGCGCGTGGGCCATGGCAGGGAGAGCGGCCGCTATCGACCGGTGGCCTCGATGAGTCGCACGGGAGGCCCGAAGCCAAAGCGCGTCACGACCTCGCCCGCCTCCGCCCAGCCCGGGGACGAGCCCCAGACCGTGGAGACGCGGCCGATCGACGCGCACGGCCCCGACGTCGTGGTCGGGGTGGTCGGCGCCCTCGACCACCATGGGCGCCGTCCCGTGGAGGTGGTCGTGGATGGCTGGCGCTTCGAACTGCTCGTCGAGGACGCGGCCAGGGCGACCGTGCGCGAGCGCGCGTCGCGCGACCGGTCCGCCGCCGGGACCACTGGTGGGCCGCTCGAGATCCGTGCCATCATCCCGGGCAGGATCGCGTCGGTGGCCGTCGCGCCCGGCGACGCGGTCGAGGATGGCCAGACCCTGCTCGCCGTGGAGGCCATGAAGATGCAGAACGAGCTCCGGGCCCCACGGGCGGGAACCGTGAGTCGTGTCGCGGTGGGCGCCGGGTCGACGGTGGAGCTTGGAGACGTCCTCGTGGTGCTCGAGTGAGCGATCCCCAGGACCGCCCACGTCGTCCGGTGGGGGAGGGCAGCGACCCCGGCCGGGATCGATGGCGCGAGACGCTCCGGGCCAGGGCCGTGCAGTCCGCCCCCGAACGACGCGCCCGCTTCGAGACCTCGTCCGGGATCGAGACCCGAGACCTCTACACGCCGGCCGACGTCGCCGGGATGGACGAGGATCGTGATCTCGGCCGCCCGGGCGAATACCCGTTCACGCGCGGCGTCCAGCCCACGATGTACCGCAGCCGCTTCTGGACGATGCGCCAGTACGCCGGGTTCGCGACCGCCGAGGAGACGAACCGCCGGTTCCGCTATCTCCTGGACCACGGCCAGACGGGCCTGTCGGTCGCGTTCGACCTGCCGACCCAGATGGGCTACGACTCGGACGCGCCCGCTGCCGAAGGGGAAGTGGGCCGGGTCGGCGTCCCCATCAGCAGCCTGGCCGACATGGCCGTGCTCGTCGATGGTCTGCCCCTCGGCGACGTCAGCACCTCGATGACGATCAACGCGACCGCGCCCATCCTGCTGGCGTTGTACGTGGCGGCCGCCGAAGCCCAGGGGGTGGCCCGCGAGCGGATCTCGGGCACGACCCAGAACGACATCCTCAAGGAATACATCGCTCGTGGGACCTACATCTTCCCGCCGCGCCCCTCGATGCGCCTCGTGACCGACGTGTTCGAGTTCTGTGCCCGTGAGCTGCCCCGCTGGAACACGATCTCCATCAGCGGCTACCACATGCGCGAGGCAGGTGCGACGGCCGCCCAGGAGCTGGCATTCACCCTGGCCGACGCGATCGCCTACGTCGAGGCGGCGGTCGAGCGGGGCCTCGACGTTGACGACTTCGCCGGGCGCCTGTCCTTCTTCTTCGCCGCCTGGTCGGAGCTGTTCGAGGAGGTTGCCAAGTTCCGCGTGGCCCGGCGAATGTGGGCAACGATCATGCGCGAGCGGTTCGGGGCCACGAACCCGAAGTCCCTGCTGTGCCGGTTCCACGTCCAGACCGCCGGGTCCAGCCTGACCGCGCAGTCGATCGACAACAACGTCGTCCGGACGACGATCCAGGCGCTGGCCGCGATCCTGGGCGGGGCCCAGAGCCTGCACACGAACTCGCGCGACGAGGCTCTCGCCCTCCCGACAGAGGAGGCCGCCCGGCTGGCCCTGCGAACGCAGCAGATCCTGGCCTACGAGGCCGGGGTGACCGAGACGCCCGATCCACTGGCCGGGTCCTACTACGTCGAGAGCCTGACGAACGAGCTCGAGGCGGCCGCGTGGGCGTATCTCGACGAGATCGAGTCCCTGGGCGGGACCCTGGCGGCCATCGAGCGGGGCTTCCAGCAGCGCGAGATCCAGGAGGCCGCCTACCGCGTCCAGCGCGCGGTGGACAGCGGCGACCAGGTCGTCGTGGGCGTGAACAAATACCGTGACGACGAGGTTGCGACGCCACCGACCCACCGGATCGACCCGGAAGGCGAACGCCGGCAGATCGAAGGCGTCCGGAAGGTCCGGGCGGAGCGCTCGGCCGAGGCGTGGCACGCGGCGATGGACGAGCTCGAGCGGATCGCCCGCGCCGACAGCAATCTCATGCCGGCCATCGTGGCTGCGGTCCGCGCCTACGCCACGGTCGGGGAGATCAGCGACCGGCTGCGGGTGACCTGGGGCGAGCACCGCGAGCTCATCACGGTCTGACTCCGAACGGGATCCGCCAGCGCGGCCGCCATCGACCGGCAGCGTCCTGGCACCACAGCTCGAGGCGCTGAGCGCGCCGGACGAACGGCACGACCAGGCATGCAGCCTCCGCGATGGCATCGAGAGGCGCGATCTCGGACTCGACGAGCGTCAGGTGGGGGATGACGGTTTCGAACGTCCCGCCGTACGGCGGGTGCTCCGGCCAGCGGTCGACCACGGCAGCCGTCAGCGCCGCGAACGGGTCGGCGGGCGCGGGCTCGATCCAGACCACCTGACCGAAGCGGCGCACCCGATCGAAGCGGACCTCGAACGCGGGGACCCGCCCGACCATGGCGGCGAGCTCCGTGCGTTCCGCCGGGCCGAGGGCGGCACATGGCAGGAATGGGTAGAGGATCGTGACGTGTGGACCGGCACCGTCGAGGGCCGCGCGATCCCACCGCCGGCGTAGGCCCTCGAGCGCCACCGGGACACTGAAGGGCACCACCAGCCCGCTGGCCATCGGCCGTGGGTCCGACCCAGGATCCTCGTCCTGCGGCATCGCGAACAGGGTACGCTCCGCCCGAGAGGAGCAGCGAGATGTGGAACGACCCGGCTGGCCCGACGACCCGCATGCGGCGCATCGCGGCCTGCAGCGGAGCCGCGTTCGCGGAGCACGGATCGTGAGCGCTGGACGGCCGCTCCCGCTCCGCATCCGGTCGCTGGGCAAGATCCACCACGTGGCGTTGATCGTCGCCTCGGTCGAGACGGCCCTCGGGCTGTGGCGGGACATGCTCGGGCTCGAGGTCGAGACGATCGTGGACATCGAACACGATCGGGTGCGCATCGCCTTCCTCACGGTCGGCGAGTCGAAGGTCGAGCTCGTCCAGCCGACGGACGACACCACCGGCGTCGCGCGGTTCCTGGCCTCCAAGGGAGAGGGGTTCCACCACGTCTGCTTCGAGGTGCCGAACCTGACCGAGACGCTGCTGCGCCTCGAGATGGACGGCCTCGAACTCATCGACACGGCGCCGCGGCGTGGGGCCGAGGGGCCGGTCGCCTTCATCCACCCGCGCTCATGCCACGGCGTCCTCGTGGAACTCATCGAGGCTCCCGGCGGGCCGGCCTGGACGGCGCTCGGGCTCGCCTGAGCTATCCTCGGGCGGCACCCGAGCACCATCACCGCAGTTCGACCCCGGAGGAGCCCGATGATCATTTCTACGACCCCGACCCTCGAAGGACGCCCGATCGCCGAGTACAAGGGCCTGGTCACCGGCGAGGCGATCTTGGGCGCGAACATCTTCAAGGACCTGTTCGCCGGGATCCGCGACATCGTCGGCGGACGTTCCGGCGCGTACGAGCAGGAACTCAGCAAGGCCCGCTCGATCGCCGTCGAGGAGATGTCGGCCTTGGCGGCGGCGCTCGGTGCGGACGCGGTGGTCGGCGTGGACCTCGACTACGAGACCGTCGGCCAGGGCGGCTCGATGCTCATGGTCACCGCCTCGGGCACCGCGGTCCGGCTGGGATAACCCGGCTCGGCCGGGCGTTCACTCAGTCGCGGAAGGCGCGCGAGTTCTTCGTCCGCTCTTCCTTCGACGGCTTGGGCTCGCGTCCCGGCCGTGGCGGTCGCGGGGCGGTGCCGGGGGCCATCGGAGGCGGCGGCTCCACAGGGCCACGGGCCCGGGCGGCCTGGACCGCGGTCGTGAAGGCCTTGGCGGCGTCCGGCGCCAGGCTGCCCAGCCAGGCCGCCTCGATCTCCTTGACCCGGATCGTCTCGGCGGCTCGCCGTTCGCGCTCGGCGCGGGAGTGCTTGGTCATCGTCGTTCCTCGATCATTCGTGGGTGCCGGACGGGCGAAGGGCTTCCGCCCGTGGAAAGCTCGAACGGGAAGTGTACGCCCGTTCAGCCCGCTGCCGGCTTCGTCGCCCGCAGCGAAAACGCCAGCGGCAGCTCTCCAGCCCCCGGCGGCAACACGAACCTGCCGCTGCCGGGCTCGCTCTCGATGAGGAAGTCGGTGGCCCACTCGAGGTACGGATGCTCCTCGAGCGACTCGATCCGGAGGCCCGCGTCGATCAGGGCGGTGACGATCTCGCCCAGGCCGTGGTCCCAGCCGTGCTCGTTCTGCTCCCCGACGTCGGCATCGGGGTCCGCATAGGAACCTTTGACGTCGAACACGAGTGGATCGCGGTGTTCCCAGTAGGGATACACGGGCCGCAGCTCGCCGGGCGCGACGCCGTCGGCCTCGAAGACCTGGAGGACCGGATGGGCCTCGGTGATGAAGAAGGTCCCGCCGGGCGCAAGGAAGTGGGCCACGACCCGCGCCCACGCGCGGATGTCCGGTAACCAGCCGAGCACCCCGCGCGAGGTGTAGACGACGTCGAATTCGCCCTCGAGGTTCTTGGGCAGGTCATAGAGGTTCGATTCGACGAAGCGGGCGTCCTCGATGCCGATGTCCGTCGCGATCTCGCGTGCGAGGCCGATGCCGGCGGGCGAGAAGTCGGCGCCCGTCACGCGCGCCCCGAGCCGCGCCCACGACAGGGTGTCGATGCCGAAGTGGCATTGGAGGTGCAGGAGGGTCTTGCCGCGGACGTCCCCGACCGCCGCGATCTCGTCGTCTCGCAGTCGTACGCCACCGGCGCGGAACCCTGCAAGGTCGTAGAAGTCGCCCTCCGCATGGACCGTGGTCCAGGCGTCCCACAGCCGCCGGTTGGCGTCGTACGAGTCGGCGTGGTCGCCCCGCAGGGTCACCCGCGGTAGCCGGCGTCGCGCAGGAGTGCCGGGAGTTCCGTCGGGGAGCCGGCGACGTGGAACCCGGCCGCCTCGAGTGCTTCGACCTTGGAGGCAGCCGTCCCCGCACCGCCGCTGATGATCGCCCCGGCATGGCCCATCCGTTTGCCTTCGGGGGCGGTCCGCCCGGCGATGAACGCGACCTTGGGCATGTCCCGCAGATGTTCTGCGGCCCAGCCCGCCGCCACCTCCTCGGAGGCGCCACCGATCTCGCCGATGAGCACGATCGCGTCGGTCTCGTCGTCCTCCGCGAACAGCTGGAGCACATCGAGGAAGGTCGTGCCGATGATCGGGTCACCGCCGATCCCGACGCACGTCGACTGGCCCACCCCGGCGTCGGTCATGGCCT
>CAZFXH010000356.1:0-28523 GCA_964522905.1 uncultured Anaerolineaceae bacterium | reverse complement strand
GTCCTGGGCGGCGACCGCGGCGACCTCGTGATCGGGAATACGGGCTGGAGCCACCTCCGCCTTGCCCGGGCGGGACAGTGGAGGGACCTGCGCATGGAGCTGGCCGAGCATCGCCGTGCCACCGATGATGGCTGGGGCCTGATGCTCCGTGACCAGCTCCTGGCGGGGGTCGCCGCTCGGGTCCGTCGACGGACGATGCGCTGGATCCGTCGCCTCATGGGCAGCGGCGACCGATCGCGCCAACCCGCCCGACCGCCGTGGCTGCGCCCATCAACCGCGCTGGACGCCGTGGCCGAGACTGCCGGTGCGGCGCATCGGCCGGGTGGCTTCGGCGCGTCTCGCGGATCGCGATACGACATGATCTTCACGCCCTTGCACATCCGCGGGATGGCCTGGTCCGAGCGAACCTATGCGCGCCATGGACTGACATTCGCCGACCCCTTCTCCGATCGGCGCCTCGTCGAGATGGCGCTGGCCGTCCCCCAGGTCGTCATCAATCGCCCGGGCGACGCGTCCAAGCCATTGATGCGGCTGGCCATGCGTGGCCTGGTCCCCGAGTCCGCCCGGCAACGCCTGGACAAGGTCGTGCCGACACCGTTGTTCGATCACACCCTTCGGCACGACGCTGCACCGACCGTTCGGCGCCTGCTCACGGCCCCACGAGTCGAAGCGCGCGGCTGGGTGGATGCCACGGGTTGGCAGGAAGAGTACGAGTCGTGGCGGTCGGGGCGAGCGTCATTGAGCGGAGCGTGGTGGTGGACGCTCGCCGTCGAGATCTGGCTGCGTCGATACTGGGACTGAATCCGGTGCACCGCGTCAACGCATCCGGCTATCCGATAGTCCGCCAAGTTGACACGTATCCGTACCTACCCCTACTGTCGGCCTGGAGCGCGAGTGACCTGTCTGAGGCGCCGCAGATCGACATGAAGGAGGGGTCATGGACCCGATCGTCGAGGAGACCCTCGAGGGTTATAGCGAGCCCAAGCTCGAGGAGTGGGGAACGGTCACCGACCTCACCCAGACCGGCCTGACCCAGCCCGGCGCCGACGCCAAGCAGGGAAGCTCGGCGAGTTCAGGCGTCTAAGTCGCCACAACCGTACAAGTTCGAAGAGGCACCCGCGAGGGTGCCTCTTCAAGTTTCTGGGCCCATGGGTCGCGATCCCGTCGCCGTGCTCTTCCGGCCGGAGGACGCCCGACTCGCGCGACATCCGGAGGTCTTCGGCATGGATCCGGCCAGCCGGATCATCGCCCTCTGCGAGGCCATGGCATGCAGTTCGGCCTGGGCCAGGCTACGAGGTGATGCACGCCTGGCCGTGCGGCCGGATGCCGGGATCATCGGCATCCTCGGGACGGTGGCGTCGGGCGATCGACCCGTCCTCGATGTCGTCGGTGGGCACGTGGCGGGCCTGCTCGAACACCTCCTTCCAGTGCCCTACGCGGAGGCCGAGCGCGCCTGCTTCGAGCTGGCCGAGATCATCAGGGCGAGACTGGAGCCGGACGAGCTGGCCCACGCCCGCGTCGTCCCGATCCCGCGCGGCGGACTCATCGTCGCGGCCATGCTCGCCTACGCGCTGGGCCTACCACCGGACCAGGTCGGCAGCACGGCCGCGCCAGGCGGCGTCACGATCCTGGTGGATGACTGCGCGATCTCTGGGACGCGCCTGCGGGAACGGCTTGCAGTCGATCCGCGCAACCCGTCGATCGTCGCCCTGCTGTACGCGCACCCGGACCTCTGCCGTCGGGTGGAGGCATCGTCGGCCGCCGTCATCGCCTGCGTGGCCGCGCGCGACCTCGTTGATCACGCCATCGACCGGCCGGACTACGAGGCGTGGCGGCGGCGCTGGGCGGAGCGATCGCCGCAGGACCTCTGGACCGGCGATCCCGACCACGTGGTGTTCCCATGGAATGAACCGGACGCATTGGTCTGGAATGAGGTCAGTGGTGTCGCCGAGGCGGGCTGGCGGGTCGCGCCGCCGTCGTGGTGCCTGAAGAACCGGGTCGCGGCGCATCCGGGCGATATCCAGCGCTGTGAGCCGCAGCCCGGACCGGTGACGCCCGCGGACACGACGGTCTGGGTCGACGTCGATGGGATGACGCTGGTCGCCGGGCTCGGTGACCCGCGCGCGGTCGCTCTCCGGGGATCGGCCGCGGCGATGTGGCGCGGGATCGCACGAACCGGGTCGGTTGACGAGACGGCCGATGCGGTCGGCCGTCAGTACGACATGACCTCCGAAAGGGTCCGCAACGACCTGGAATCGTTCATCGCGCGCCTGACGCAGCGCGGGTTGCTCGTCGCGCAGTGACGCCAGGATGCGTCCGATCGTGGGCTGGATCGTGTGGCGCAGATTCGCTCAGCGGCGCTCCGCCAGTTGCCGCTCGATCATGCCGTCCAGGAAGGCATCTACCTCGGCGTCGAGGGTGGCGGGCGGGTCGGCGATGCGATCGCGGATGCGGCGGATGAGGAGCTCCCGTGTCGGCGAACCTTCCAAAAGACGCCAGATGAGCGCGCCGACCTCGTTGACCCTGCGGTACTCGCCCGAATCCAGGTTCAGCAGCACACCCCCGGGACTCCCGGCGACCTCGCGGAAGATCGCCCGCTCGCTTCGATGCAGCCGGACCGTCAAGTTCGCCTCGCTGCGATGCCTGCGGGAGCCGGTAGAGTGGCCCCGATCGTGACCAGTGTACCCACGCCTCGTGAGCCTTCGAACCATGCCTGAGGTATCGAGCCGGGCCGAACGCAACGCCCGACGCCGCGCCGCGGGCGCACTCCTGCGCCACTGCCTCATCGGCGAGCCGCCGGCCGATCAGTCGGTCACCACGCGGCTCCTCGCGCGTACGACCGACTCCTCCTTGTTGGTCATGGCGCGGTACCACGGCGCCGGTGGCTGGCTGTACGAGTCGGTCCGGGGCCTGCCAGAGGCGTCCACGACATTGCTCGCCGGACTCGAGGAGGATCACCGCTCCGTCGTCCGATGGCACTTGCACGGCCTGTGGCAACTCGCGCGGATCGGCAAGACGCTGCAAACCGCCGGTGCGAGCTGGGTCGCGGTCAAGGGCGCTGTCCTCGTGGACACGCTCCACGGGCCGCTGGGTCGGCGTCCGTACAAGGACCTCGACGTGCTGGTCCATCCCCACGACTTCGGAGTGGCGCTGGCGGCACTGCAGGCAGATGGCGGGGTCCTCCTGGACCGCAACTGGCCGCTCCTGCGGCGCGAACAGCGCGCGCAGGTGCATCTCGCCATGCCGAGCGGCATCGAGATCGACCTGCACTGGGACCTGGTCAACGTCAACCGGCGCCGGATGGCGATCGATACCGGCGTCATCCTGGACCGAAGCGCCGTCGTCGATCTCGGCGGGTTCAGCGTGCCGACGCTGGACCCCGCGGATTCGGTGATTCACCTGGCCGTCCACGCAGCCGTGTCGGGCGGCGACAAGCTGATGTGGTTGAAGGACATCGAGCGCTCCGCAGCGATCCGGCCACCCGATTGGGAGGCCGTCGTCGAGCGCGCCATCGAATGGCGCGTTGCCGGTCCCGTGGGGCTCATGCTCCTGCGAGCTCTCGACGTCCTCGCGGCCGAGATCCCCGCAGACGTCCCGACCCGGCTGCTCGGAACGCGCCTGGCCCGGTTCGCGCGATTCGTGGACCGGCTGGAACCGCTCGAGGCATCGCCCGGTGGGCCCACGCCCGCCCGCGTGCTGGCCCGGGCGATCGGCCACGGAGTGATCGGCGGAGCTGTGGTCATGGCCCACCGCCTGATCCGGCATTTCGACCCACGGGAGCCAGCGCGCTCGTCCCCGTTCACCGCGGTCGGCAATACCGGCGATCGGGAGCTCTATCTCCACACGGTCTCGGCGTCAGGCAGAGAGGGGTCGAAGCGATGAGCTACCCAGAACCGCCGCTATCAGCAACTTCTGGCTGTAGGGGGGCCTGTCGGGCCGGTCGTGCCGACGACGGGAACCGCAAGGGCAGTGGCACCCGCGACACGGAGCGCGTCGCGGGCGTGCCGGTCTCTCAGGCTGCGGCGGTCGTGGCGCAAGGGCAGGTCCTCCGTCTCGGGGCCGTGGGGATGGCAGCGATGGGCGGCGCGTCCGCCCGCAACCGCGCGTGAGCGCCCGCGAGTCATTCGACTTCGACCTGCACGGCGCCGTCGGTCTCCGCCTCGTCGATGCCACGCAGGACGATGCCGCCGTCGTCCGGCGCCAGCTCGGACCGCTCGAGCGCCGCCTCGAACGAGACCCTGACATCCTCATCCGCTTCGTCGAAACGCTGACGGCAGGCCCCATAGCCGGGTACCTCGGCGACCGCGATGTCGCCTACACGGATGACTCCTTCCTCATCCTGCGGGGCAAGTACGGGGCGAATGTCAGGGTACGCATCCCCTTCGAGCAGATCGGCGGTTCCTGCGAGATCGTTTGCGAGCGTGGCCTGGCGGCGATCCCCCACCTGGTCGCCATCGTCAATCTGACAGCGCTGACGAACGGACGCGTCCCGATCCATGCCGCGGGCTTCGTCTTCGAGGAGCGCGGCGTCCTCGTCACGGGCTGGTCCAAGGGCGGCAAGACAGAGACGCTCCTCGGCTTCATGGCGCGGGGTGCGGACTACGTCGGCGATGAGTGGCTCTACGTCGACCCCACGACTGGCCTGATGGCGGGCCTGCCGGAACCGATGCGTGTCTGGGACTGGCAGCTTCGTGCGATGCCCCGTTACGCGGCCAGCGTGCCAGGCGGGGCCCGCGCGGGTCTCGCGGCGCTGCGCCTCGCCACGGCCGGCCTCGGCGGCCTCGCTCGAACGCCGATCGCCGGGCGCGCGGCGATCGGCCGGACGATCCGTCGTGCGCTTCCGCTCCTCGAGCGCCAACGTTCCGTCCGGTTGTCGCCTCGCGAGCTGTTCGGCGATCGGATCCGAGCCGACCCGGCCCCCATCGACCGCGTCCTGCTCGTCGTCGGCGCGGATCGCCCCGATATCGCGATCAGCCAGATCGACCCGGACCTCGTCGCGCGACGGGTCGCATTCAGCCTCGAGCACGAACGGTCCGACCTCCTCGCAACGTACGCGCAGTTCCGCTACGCATTCCCGGACGCCGCGAATCGGTCGATCGATGGCGCCCGAGAACGCGAGCGGGAGCTGCTGCAATCAGCATTCCACGGCCGTCCCTCACTCCTCGTGGAGCACCCCCACCCGCCGGACATCGAGCGCCTGGCGGAGGCCATCGAACCTCACCTTCGCTAGGCAGCCTTGGGTGCATCCAGGCACCGTGGTCGATGCGCGCTCGCTTCGCCACGAGGCCTGTCTCGCGTACACTCGGTCACCCGTCCCGACGTCGGGCGGACTTGTCGCTGCATGAGGGCCTGGATCGTTGGATCGTCACGTCGCGAACGCCGTCCCCGAGATCGCCCCGGTCGTCCCGGATCGGGCCGGCGGGCTCCGTCGACGTTGCGCCTCATGACGACCGTCGCCCTCGTCGGCGCTGATGGAGCCGGCAAGTCCACGGTCGCCCGGCGCGTCGCCGACCAGCTATCGGCTCCGACGCGCGTGATCTACATGGGCGTGAACCTCGAGCACAGTTCGCTCATGCTCCCGACGACGCGGCTGGCCCTCGAGCTGAAGCGGGCGCGTGGTCGGCGTCCCGATCTCGCGAGAACCGGCGACCGCGCTCCGGGGGCGATGTCGGCCACATCATCCGGACCGGCGGGCATCGCCCACGCGGCCGGTGCTGCGGCACGGCTGGGCACGTGGCTCGCCGAGGAGTGGTTCCACCAGGTCGTCGCGTGGTGGCACCAGGCGCGCGGCCGGATCGTCATCTTCGACCGGCATTTCTACTGCGACTACCACGCCGCAGCGGAGGTGGCCGCCCCGCTCGCCGGCCGGCCGTGGGCGAGCCGGATCCACGGGTTTGTCCTCGACCGGCTCTATCCGCGACCGGACCTCGTGGTCTGTCTCGACGGTCCCGTCGAGACCCTCTACGGCCGCAAGCCCGAGGGCAGCCTGGAGACGCGCGCCGAACTCCGGCAGGGCTACCTCGGGCTGGCCGATATGGTGCCCCGCTTCGCCCTGGTCGATGCCACACGCCCGGTGGCCGAGGTGGTCGACGTCGTCAGAGCGATCGTCGAGCGCTTCGTCGCCGACGGAGTCGTCGGCAACGCGGCGGTCGATCGCGCCGCCGGAAGGCTCGGACGATGAGGATCCTCCTCGCCAGCCAGATCGATCCGGATGCCGTGGCACGGCTGCAAGAGGACCACGATGTGTCGCTGGCGATCGGCGCCCCCGAAGACCAGTTGGCGGAGGCCGTCGTCGATCGCGAGGCGATCGTCTTCCGCAGCGGCGTCAGCATCAGCACGACGGTCCTGGGCCATGCTCCCGACCTCAGGCTCCTCGTGCGGGCAGGATCCGGGCTCGACAATCTCGATCTCGACTACGTCGACCGGCGGGGCGTCGTTCTCCAGCGCATACCCGGACCGGGCGCCCAGGCCGTCGCCGAGTTGACGTTCGGGCTCATGCTCTGCCTCGCCCGCGGGATCCTCGTCGGCGACCGTGGCCTGCGCGAGGGCCGCTGGCTGAAGTCGGAGCTCGTCGGCCATAACCTGAGCGGCAAGACGCTTGGCATCGTCGGACTCGGCTCGATCGGGTCGCGGGTCGCGGCACTCGGCGCAGCCTGGGGGATGTCGCCGATCGGCTGCGTCCAGCACCCGACACCGGAGCGGGCGGCGGAATTCGCAAAGAGCGGCGGCCGGCTGGTCGACCTCCCGACGGTCCTCGAGGAAGCTGACTTCGTGACGATCCACGTCCCGCTCGACGCCCAGACGCGCGGGCTGATCGGCCGGCCGGAGCTCGCGCGGATGAAGCCGGGGAGCTTCCTCGTCAATATCGCGCGCGGAGGCGTCGTCGACGAGATCGCGCTCGCCGAGGCGTTGCGAGAGGGCGACCGGCCGCGGGGCGCGGCGCTCGACGTGCATGTCGCCGAGGGCGATGGTCGGGTGTCGCCACTGGCGGGCCTGCCTAATGTGGTACTGACACCGCACGTCGGTGCCGCGACGGTCGATGCCCAGCGGGAGATCGGACGCGAGGTCGTGCGGATCATCGAAGCCTTCGAGACGAACGGGAGGGACGAACGCGTATGGGAAGCCGTCGGCGGCGGGCATGAATAGGGCGGACGCGAAGCGGGAGCGACTCAAGGCCGGTCTTGGCGGGCCGGCGCCCGTCGTGACGATCGGCGCCCACGACGCGATGACGGCACATCTCGTCGAGCGCTACGGCTTCGACGCCGTGTGGGTGAGCGGACTCGGCGTGTCAGCCATGGCCCACGCGGTCCCTGACCTCAATCTGCTGACGATGACCGAGTCGCTCGCGGCCGCGGTCCGGATCGACGGGGCCACGGAGCTGCCGGTCATCGCCGATTGCGACAACGGCTTCGGCGGGCTCTCGAACGTCGTCAGGACGCTCGTCGAGTACGAGCGAGCGGGGATCGCCGCGATCAGCATCGAGGACAACCTCTTTCCGAAGCGCAACAGTCTCTACCAGGGGGCCGCGAAACGGGAGCTCATCCCGCGCGCCGAGCAGGCCCGCCGGCTGCGCGCGGCGAAGGCGGCCCAGCAGACCGCCGACTTCGTCCTCATCGCCCGTGTCGAATCGCTGATTGCCGGCCACGGCGTGGCCGACGCCTGTGAGCGGGCCGACGCGTACGTCGACGCCGGCGCGGACGCGATCCTCATCCACTCAAAGGACAAGTCGTTGAGCGACATCGAGGGCTTCCTCGGCGAGTGGAGCGGCGTCGGCCGGATCCCACTCGTGGCCGTGCCGACCCTCTTCCCGACGTTCACCGCCGACGAACTCGCGGTCAAGGGGTTCCGGATGGTCATCTTCGCCAACCAGCCGATGCGTGCGGCCGTCCTGGCGATCGAGCAGACGCTCGAGGTCCTCGCCGCGGAACGGCGTCCCTCGGCGGTTGACCCGTCGATAGCCCCGGTCGACCACATCTTCGACCTCGTCGACACCAAGGCGGCGATCGCCCTCGAAGACCAGGTCTAGGTCGGCTGACGGCTTGGGGACCGATCGGCCGTCGGCGAGGCCACGCCCGGCCGTCATCGTCGGGCTCGACTGCATCACCGGGCTGCAATCCGCGCGGATCCTCGCGCGGCGAGGGATCCCGGTCATCGGCCTCGCCGCGGATCGGCGTCACTTCTGTGCCCGGACCCGGGTGCCGCAGCGGATCGTATCGACGCCCACCGCGGGCGCCGGCCTCGTCCGGACGCTCGATCGCCTCGCGACCACGTTCGACGGGCCGGCCTTTCTCCTGCCCTGCACGGACGCGGCCGTCCTGACGATATCGGCCGAGCGCGATCGGCTCTCGCCGTCCTACCGCTTCGTGCTACCGGAGCACGCGACCGTCGCCGCGCTCATGGACAAGGTCGGCTTCGCCGAGCTCGCGGGCAAGCTCGCCTTGCCGATCCCCGTCACGTACATCGTGCGCACGCCGGCCGACGCACACACGGCGGCGGAAGGCCTCCGCTGGCCGGCGGTGGTCAAGCCCGGGCTCAAGACCGCGGAGTGGTTGGCCAACACGAAGGCGAAGGCGTTCGTGGTGCGGTCACGGGCGGAGTTCCACGAGGTCGTCGACCGGGCGATGAGCTGGACCACGGCCCTCATCGCCCAGGCCTGGGTCGCCGGCGATGAATCGGATCTCATCTCGTTCAACGGATACTTCGACCGTGCCTCCGAGCCGCGCGCGACCTTCATCGCCCGGAAGCTGCGCCAGTGGCCACCGGACACCGGGACGAGCTGTCTCGGCCAGGAGACCCGTGACGACAGCGTGCTCGAGACTTCGCTGCGCCTGTTCGATGCGGTCGACTATCGTGGCCTCGCCTACCTCGAGATGAAGCGCGACCGGCGCACGGGCCGGGCCTACATCATCGAACCGAACATCGGGCGGCCGACCGGTCGCTCGGCGATCGCCGAGATGGGCGGGGTGGAACTGCTCCTGACCGCCTATCGGGACGCGCTCGGCGAGCGCCTTCCGGAGGCTCGGACACAGACGTACCGCGGCGTCAAGTGGATCTACTGGCGGCACGACCTCCAGGCCGCCATCTACGCCGCGTGGCGTGGTCGGCTGACGCCGCGTGGTTGGTGGCGCTCGGTGCGCGGGCCGAAGTTCGAGGCCGTGTTCGACTCGAATGACCCGGTGCCGTTCGTCGGCGATGTGGTCCACGCCGTCGGGGCCGCGCTGTCGGCCGTCCGCCGCCGACGCGCCGGGTGACGCCGGCTCTCTCCCCAGGTCTGGCGAAAGCCCGCACGAGCGCTCAGCGCCGAAGCCGCTCCGCGACGAAGGACTCAGCGACGACGGGTTCGACGGTCCGGGCCTCCCGCCGGGCCGATCACTGTCCTGCGTTTCCGGCAGCGTCGAGGAGCAGGCGGTCGAGCCGCGCGGCGATCTCGTCCCAGTCGAAATTCCTGAGGACGTACTCGCGGACCCGTTCGTTCGGACGGGGGTCCGTCCGGACCTGCCGCAGCTGGTCCACGAGGGCGGCGGTGAAATCGGCGGGCTCATCGGCAACCGTGAGCGGCGGCTCATCGGCGTCGGGCAGGCGCAGGCCGGCGGCCGCGACGGAGCTCGTCACTACCGGAAGCTCCATCGCCATCGCTTCGAGGACCTTGTTCTGGATCCCTGACCCGAAGCGCAGCGGGCAGGCGAAGACGGACGCCTGTTCAAGGTGCGGGCGCATGTCGTCGACCGGGCCGGTCACGACGACCCGCGGCGGATCGCTGACCGCTCGCAGGCGGACCGTTGGATCGCGGCCGACGATCCGCAGCCGGGCCTCGGGGATGGCCTGGCGGACGAGCGGCAGGATCTCCGTAGCAAGGAAGAGCGCGGCGTCCTCGTTCGGCGGATAGTCCATCGCCCCCGTGAAGATGATCTCGTCCGTCCCGAGGCTTCGGCTCTCGCGCCGCCAGTACGTCGCGTCGACACCGTTGGGGAGGATGCTCACGAGCCCGGCGGCGCCCGGTCCCACAACCGCATCACGGTCCCGCGCAGAGGCGAAGGTCGCGCGCAGGCCGCTCCGGACGAGGCCGCGCTCGACGCGGCGCACGGTGAACTCGTCGAGGGCGAGCAGCGCCGCCCGTGCGGGGCTCGCGACTCGTCGCTGGCCGGCCAGCCGAAGCGACGTCGCGTCGCACATGTCGACGACAGCCGGCAGTCGCCGGGCCGCTGCCAGCGCGGGGTAGGTCCGCTTTCCGGAGAGCAGGATGACTTCCCCCTCGCCGTTCCGGGCCGCCACATCCACCGCGTCACGCAGCCGACGGGCCGCCGGATCGCCGAGTCCCACCAATGAAGCGAGGCGGAGCCGGGCACGCACAAGCGGTGAGCCCGTCCGCGCTGCCGTCCGGAACGTCTCGATCCGGTCGACGAATGGGGCGAGCGCCTCGCGGTGCTCCGCCGTGTGCTCGCGGTCGACGAGCGAGAAGAGGATGATCGAGTGCGAGCGCGCAAGCCGACGGATGAGGTGGTAGTGACGGAGGAGCCCGCTTGTCAGTGGAAAGGGAAAGCCGTTCGTGACGTAGAGGATCCGGAGCGAGCGGCGCTGGCCCGTCACGCGCGGCTCATGAGCCCTACCGACCGAGGTATTCCCGCCTGCCACACCGATGTCGTCAGCCCTTGCGTTCGAGGATCGGGCGGGCGATCTCGGGCTTGTCGACGACGAACGCGAACATCGCGCGGTCGCCCCATCGCCCCAGGAACAGGTGGCCGTAGATGTTGACGCCGGCGTCCGCGAGAGAGCGCGACAGGCGGGCCATGCCGCCGGGCTTGTCGTCGACCTCGGTGACGAGCGATTCGCCCTCGATGTAGGTGTAGCCCTGTTCGTCGAGGACGGCCTTGGTCGCGTCGTCGTCGGCGGTCGTCATGATCACGTGCCCGGAGTCGCCGATGCTCCCCCCGCCGATCGCCCGAAGGTCCACCCCGCGCGCCGCCAGCGCCTCGGCGAGTGTCGCCATCGCGCCGGGCTCGTTCTTCAGCTGGACCACGAACTGGTTGGCCATGATGGTGATGGGTCCTCCGGCGTCGAATGGCGTGGCCGGGATTCTATCCCCCGCGAGGTGCTACGGTCCGACGATGTTCGAGACGGAGCTGCCCGATGCCGCGGCCGCCGCGCTCAGGGCCCCGACAGAGGGAGATCGACTCGCCGTCGAGGCGGCCGGCATCCCCTGGTCGGCGCTGTCCTGGGGCGATCCGGGGGCGCGGCCGCTGCTGTTGATCCACGGCGTTCCGTCATCCGCGGCCACGTGGTGGCGGATCGGGCCGGCGCTCGCCGCGACGGGCCGCCGGGTGGTCGCCGTCGACCAGCCGGGGCACGGCCGGACCGGCCACTGGCAGGGGCACCACCGCTTCCGAGACAACGCCGCCGATCTCGCCGCCTTCGTGCGCGCCGCGGGGCTCGAGCGTAACGGGCTCCAGGTCGTCGGGCACAGCTGGGGGGCCGTGACGGCCGCGGCGCTCCCGGCGGCAGGGCTGCGACCCGCAACGCTCGTGCTCGTCGATCCGCCGGTGCTGCCCCACGAATACATCGCCCTGGAAGCGGCGGAGCCGACCGGAGTGACCAATCCCGACATGTCCGACGCGATTTCCGCGGTCCGAACGGAAAACCCGGGCTGGGATGAGGGCGATATCCGGGCCGAGGCATTGGCCCTGACGCTGCTGGATGAAGCCGCCGCCCGCTCCGTCGTGCTCGACAACGGTGACTGGGACGGCGGGCTCGCGGACCTCGCCGATCCGGCCGCAGCCGGCATCCCGGTCTGGATCATCCGAGGCGAGCCGGCAGCCGGCGGGTACCTGGGCGACGAGCACGTGCCCGCGTTCGCGGCGCTCGTCGGCGCCGACCACATCATCACGATCCGGGGCGGGCCCCACTCCCCGCACCGGACCCACCCGATCGAGACGACCGCGGCGTTGCTGCGGGCGCTCGGAAGTGGCGGCTGATCCGGGCTCTGTACGGCCTGTCGGGGCCGTTCGGTAGGGTCTGCCGCCCGGCGCCGACCGTGCGAAACTCGTTCAGCGGGTCTACTGACGGACGTGCTTCGCCGTTCGTCCGCTCAGCGAGTCAACCGGCGGCTGAGTGGTCCCGATCGGCTACAAATGGCGCCAACTCGCTCGCTGGGCGGGTCATCGAGCGCCCTGGGTCGGGCTCGTCCGCCAGTAGACGCGCCGAGCGGGTCGTCGGCGGTTCTGTCCACGGCATCGGGGCGAACCATGCAGCTCAGCGCCCCCCGACCGCCGCGCGCTCCTCCCGACGGATCGCGACGGCCCGCAGATAGGCCTCCACGTACTTCGGCGCCGGTCCGGTCGTCCAGTCGAAATCGACGGACATCGCGCGATCCACCAGCCCGTCCCATGACGCTCCTCCCGCGGCGCGCAGCGCGAACGCCCGTTCGCACGCCTCGACCAATGCAGCCGGCGTCGGCCGATCGAAGACGAACCCCGTTCCCTTCCCGGGGGCGGCGGTCTCGTCGATGACCGTGTCGGCGAGGCCGCCCGTTCGATGCACGATCGGCGGCGTCCCGTAGCGCAGCGCGATCATCTGGCCCTGGCCGCACGGCTCGAATCGCGACGGCATCGCGAAGAAGTCGGCGCCGGCGTAGATCCTGCGGGCCATCACGCGATCGAAGCGCTCGATGAACGCAACGCGTCCGCCCGACGCTCCGGCGATCTGCCGGAAGGGGTCCGCGAGGGAGGGATGCCCGCTCCCCTGGACGATCACGCGCCCGCCCCCGGCGAGCAGCTCCGGGGTGGCGTCGGCCAGCAGGTCGAAGCCCTTCTGCGGATCCAGGCGGCCGATCATCCCGACGACCGGCCCGTCGTCCGCCGGATCGAACCCGACCGATCCCAGCAGGTCCGCCCGGCAGGCGGCCTTTCCCGCGAGATCCTCGCGCGAGAACCGCGCCGCGAGATCCTGGTCCGTGGCCGGGTCCCAGATCTCGGCGTCCAGCCCGTTGAGGATCCCGATAAAGCGGTCCCCGCGCCTGCGCAGGAGTCGATCGAGCCCCATCCCGAATTCCGGCGTGAGCGCCTCCCGGGCATAGCCCGGCGACACCGTGTTGACGACCTCGGCGGCCTCGATGCCGGCCGCGAGCAGGTCGACCCCGTCGGCGTTCTGCCCGGGAACCGCGGCACCCGGCCGCAGTCCGAGCTGGGGCAGCGCCGCGTTCGCGGTCCACCCGTGGTACGCGAGGTTGTGGAGGGTCGTAACGAGCGCCGCGCCCGTCAGGACGGGTTCGTCCGCGTACAGGACATCCCGGAGGATCGCGGCGGGTCCCGCCTGCCAGTCGTGGAGATGCAGCACGTCGAGCGAGCGCCCGTCAGCGCGCAGCGCCTCCAACGCCGACCGGCAGTACAGGCCGAAGCGCCACGCGTTGTCGGCGTAGTCGCCGGCGGCGTCGCCGTACAGGCCCTCGCGATCGAAAGCCGCCGGGTGATCCACGAGTCGCAGCCGATACCCGTTGGCGGCCACGTCGACGATCGTCACCTCGGACGACCCGGTTCGCGCCCGCGGGTCCGGCACGGCGAGCGTGGTCTCGCCGAGGATGTCTCCGGGATCGGGGACTGGCACGCTTCGATAGCGGGGCAGGAACACATCGACCGGATCGTCGACGCCATCGACCGCGCTGTTGCCGAGCGCACGCGCCAGCGCGTCGACTACGTCCGCCAGGCCACCCGTCTTCGCCCAAGGTTCACATTCGGCTGCCAGGAAGGCCACGCGCAGTCCCATCGGGTGCATGTTAGCCCGCGACCCGGACGACGGAAGGGTGGCGGCCCGCCGTGCGACTAAACCGGTTCACATGACCTCGGAGACCCGCTATGATGCGCGGCCATGGACCCCGTCTCCGTCCCGTCGATCCCGGCGGCAAGCTTTCCCCTGCCGCCCCGTCTCGAAGGGCTTCGGCGACTCGCCTACAACATCCGGTGGGCGTGGGATCCGCGGACGCGAAACCTCTGGAGTCTGATCGACCGGACGGCCTGGAACCGCTACCGCAACGCCATCCCGGTCATCAGCGGTCCGACCGAGTGGTCGCGCCTCCTGGACGACGAGAAGTTCCTCGCCGAGTACCACGACGTCCTGGCGGACTTCGATCGCTACATGGCGAACGGCTCGGGCCACTGGTTCCATCGCCGGCACGGCGACAAGCTGGCAGGCCCGATCGCCTACTTCTGCGCCGAGTACGGCCTCCACGAGTCGCTGGGCATCTACTCGGGTGGCCTCGGGGTGCTGGCCGGCGATCACATGAAGTCGGCCAGCGACATGGCGCTCCCCTTCCTCGGCGTCGGGCTGCTCTATCGGAAGGGCTACTTCCGCCAGTCGATCGATGCGGACGGCCACCAGGAGCACAACTATCCCGACTACGACCTCACCCGACTCCCGATCGCGCGGGTGCAGGACGAGAACGGCCTGCCGCTGACCGTCCAGGTGGAGCTGCCCGGGCGCGTCCTCGCGATCGCGGTCTGGCTGGTGCAGGTGGGCCGCGTGCCGGTCCTGCTGCTCGATACCGACGTCGCCGAGAATGCGGTAGAGGACCGGCCCATCACCCACATCCTGTACGTCCGCGGTCGCGAGATGCGGTTGCACCAGGAGCTCGTTCTGGGCATCGGTGGCGTGCGGGCGATCCGGGCGCTCGCGCTGTCGCCGGCCGTCTGGCACCTCAACGAGGGTCACTCGGCATTCCTGCTGACGGAACGGGCTCGCGAGTACGTTGCGGCCGGAGCCGATCTCGAGGGCGCCTGGTCGCGCGTCCGGCGCGACAGCGTTTTCACGATCCACACGCCCGTGTCGGCGGGCAACGAGCGCTTCGACGGGGAGCTCGTCCGGCGCGTCGCCGGCCCCCTCCTCGACGCCGGCGGCGTGCCCGTCGACAAGGTCCTCGAGCTCGGGCTCGGCACCGACGGCGACCCGACCCAGTTCGACATGACCGCCTTCAGCCTGCGCCTGACCAACGGCGCGAACGCGGTCAGCAAGCTCCACGCGGTGACCGCCAACGAGACCTGGAAGGACGTCATCGATCACGAGATCCTGGCGATCACCAATGGCGTCCACCCCCCGACGTGGGTCGGGTCGCCGGTCGAGGAGCTCTTCTCGCGTCACCTGGACGCGGACCTGAGCGCGCTCGATGCCGGCAGCGGGCAGGACCAGTTCTGGGAGCGCCTCGATCGCATCCCGCGCGGCGACCTGTGGGAAGCCCACCTCCGCCAGAAGCGCGAGCTCGCCATCTTCGTCCACGGCCGGCTGCGCAGCCAGTTCGCCCGGCATGGTGAGGCGCCGTCGATCCTGGCGGAGGCCGGCACGGCCCTCGACCCGGCGATCATGACGATCGGGTTCGCCCGCCGGTTCGCCACCTACAAGCGCGCTGCGCTGCTGTTCACGGACATGGACCGGCTCGCGCGGCTCCTGTGGGATCCCGATCGGCCGCTCCAGATCATCTTCGCCGGCAAGGCCCATCCCGCCGACCGGCCTGGCCAGGGCGTGATCCAGGAGATCTTCCAACGCTCGCGCTCGTCGCAACTGCGTGGTCGGGTCTTCATCCTCGAGGACTACGACATGCGCGTCGCGCGGTTCATCGTCCAGGGCGTGGATGCCTGGCTGAACAACCCTCGCCGGCCGCTGGAGGCATCGGGCACGTCCGGGATGAAGGCCGCCCAGAACGGCGTGCCGAACATCAGCGTGCTCGACGGCTGGTGGGACGAGGGCTATGAGGGCGACAACGGCTGGGCGATCGGCGGCCGCGAGCAGTCGCCCGACGAGGCCGCCCAGGACTGGGCCGACGCGCAGGACCTGTACCGTCTGCTCGAAGAGGAACTGATCCCCGGGTACTACGATCGTGAGGCCACGGGCGTCCCCACTCGCTGGACCAACGTGATGCGCCGGTCCATGGCGAGCGCGCTGTGGCGCTTCTCGACGACCCGCATGCTCCAGGACTACACCGAGCGCCTGTACCTGCCCGCGGCCGGGGTGGAGACGCCCGCGACCGTGGAGCGGCCCCTCGTCACGGAGGCCGGTTGACGACCTTGCCACCGAGGATCTCGCTGGCGCTCGCCTTGCACAATCACCAGCCGGTCGGGAACTTCGGCTGGGTTTTGGCCGAGGTCTTCGACCAGGCGTACGCGCCCATGATCAACGCGCTCGAACGCCATCCCGGCGTGCGGTTGTCGCTGCATTACACCGGACCGCTGCTGACCTGGCTCGTGGCCGAGCGGCCCGAGGCGATCGAGCGCCTGCGCTCGCTGGTGACGCGCGGCCAGGTCGAGATCCTCGGCGGCGGTTTCTACGAGCCGGTGCTCGCCTCGTTGCCGGAACGCGATCGCGTCGGGCAGCTGACCCGCATGGCCGACGAGCTGGAGTCCATGTTCGGCGACCGCCCGCGGGGCGCCTGGCTGGCAGAACGCGTCTGGGAGCCCGACCTCCCGACGTCGCTCGTCGCGTCGGGCTATCAATGGACGATCCTCGACGATGCGCACTTCCGGGCGGCGGCCATCCCCGAGGCGGACCTGTGGGGCCCGTATACGACCGAGGACCAGGGCCACCTGCTGCGCGTGTTCGGCACCGAGCAGGGCCTTCGATACCGGATCCCGTTCCGGGAGGTCGACGAGGTCATCGATCACCTGCGCCAGCACGCGACGGAGGCCGCGGACCGGGTCGGCACGATGGGCGACGACGGCGAGAAGTTCGGGGCGTGGCCCACCACCTGGCAGCACTGCTGGGGTGAGGGCCGTTGGGTCGAGCGGTTCTTCGAGGCGCTCGAGGCGAACGCCGACTGGCTGACGACGACGACCCCGTCCGCCTGGCTCGCGGACCACCCACCGATCGGCCGTGTCTACATCCCGACGGGGAGCTATGCCGAGATGGGCGAGTGGGCACTGCCGGCGGACGAAAGCATGGTGTTCTCGAACTTGCTTCACGAGGCGCAGGATCAGGGGCGTCCCGAGGCTCGCTGGCTGCGCGGGGCGTTCTGGCGCAACTTCCAGGTGAAGTACCGCGAGATCAACGACCTGCACAAGCAGATGCTGCGGGCGTCCGAGTCCGTAGCCGCGATGCCGGCGGGCCCGGATCGCGAGTTGGCGATCGACCACCTCTACCAGGGGCAGTCGAACGACTGCTACTGGCACGGCCTGTTCGGCGGGATCTACATCAGCCACATGCGGCTGGCCACGTACGAGCACCTGATCGCCGCGGAGGACCTGGCCGAGACCGCGACCGGCAGGCTGGTCGTCGCCGAGCGCCGCGACCTCGACATGGACGGCGTCGACGAGGTCCGCCTGGCGGATGTCGGGCAGGTGGTGACGGTCGACCTGGACGGGGGCGGCGGGATCGGTGGCTGGGACGTCCGGGCGGTCCGTCACGCGCTCGCCGCGGTCATGCGGCGTCGACCGGAGGCCTACCACGACACGCTGCGCCAGTTCGAGGCGGCCCCGGCCCGGGCCGGCGGCGACGGCACCGGCGGGTCTGGGGGCGACGAGTACGGGTCGGCGCCGGCGTCGATCCATGGCGTCGTGCGGGTCAAGGAACGCGGGCTGGCGGCGCGGCTCGTCTACGACCGGTACGAGCGGCGTTCCGGGCTGGTCCGCGCGTTCGGGCACGACGTCACCCCGGAGGACTGGGCGCAGGCCCGAGCTGCCGATCTCGGCGACACCGTCTACGGCGCGGTCACGCTCGTTGAGCTGGCGCCCGGCCTTCTCGTCACGAGGCGCGACTCCCGGATCGCGAAAGCCGAGGTCGGCGTGACACGGACGTTGACGCTGGGTGGCGACCGTCGCACTCCGACCCTCGCCCTCCAGGTGGATCTGGAGCACCGCGGCGGCCCGGCGCTGGATGCCCGGATCGGCATCGAATGGTCGACCACGATGCTCGGAGGCGGCGGGAACCCGGCCGCCTGGTGGGATGTTGCAGGCGAACGGTCGAGCCACGATGGCGCAGGCTCCGCCGCAGATCTCACCTCCATCGCCCAGGGCAACGACCACATCGGGCTGTCGCTGACCACCACCACCGACGCGCCGGCCGAAGCCTGGTGGGCGCCGATCGAAACGATCTCGAATTCGGAGAACGGCTTCGAGCGCGTCTATCAGGGCAGCGGACTGTTCCTCTCGTGGCCGGTCCGCCTCGACGCTGGTGAGCACTGGACGCGAACGATCCGCCACGTCGTGGCGACGACCCGCGATCGGCGCCTGGACGGTTCGTGAGCCGCCCGTGAGCCGCCCGGCACTCGTCGTCCACGGGCATTTCTATCAGCCACCGCGCCTCGACCCGTTCACCGGCACGATGCCAGTCGACCCGACCGCGGCCCCGGCACGCGACTGGAACGAGCGGATCAGCGCCGACTGCTACCGGCCCAACGCGGAGCTCGGCAACCTTGGAGCGATGTCCTGGGATCTCGGACCCACGCTGGCCGGCTGGATGCAGGCCTCCGACCCGATCGCGTACCGCGGGTTCGTCGAGGGCGACCGCGGGGCGAACGGCATGGCGCAGCCCTTCCACCACGCGATCCTGCCGCTCGCATCGGCGGCGGACCAGCTGACCGAGGTCCGCTGGGGGATCCGCGACTTCGAGGTCCGCTTCGGTCGCCGCCCGAGCGGCATGTGGCTGCCGGAGACGGCCGTGGACCAGGCCACGCTGCGGGTGCTGGTCGATCACGGCATCACTTCTGTCGTCCTCGCACCGTGGCAGGTCGTCGGCGCGGATGGGGGTGAGCTCGACACGCGTCGTCCGGTCCGACTCGACCTGGGCGATGGGCGCTCGATCATCGCGGTGCTCTACGACGGGCTGCTGTCGGCGGCGGTGTCCTTCGACCCGACCGCGACCGTGGACGCCGACTGGTTCGTGCGCGATCGGCTGGTCCCGCGGCTCCACCAGGAGCCGCTCCCCGGCGAGGCGCCGCCGCTCGTCGTCATCGCCACGGACGGCGAGCTGTACGGGCATCACCAGCCGATGCGCGACCATTTCCTGGCGAGGCTGGTCGGCCGGACCGCACCGGGTGACCGCCCGTACGAGACACCCACGCTCACCGGGGCGGTCGAGCGGGCCGTTGCTGCGGGCCTGCCGCTCGGACGGCTGCGCGATCGGACGTCGTGGAGCTGCCACCACGGCATCGCCCGCTGGGGCGCGAGCTGCGAGTGCGTGGCGGACGGTGCCTGGAAGGGCCCGTTGCGCAGCGCGCTCGACCGCCTCGCTGGGGGCGTCGACGCTGCCACGGAGCAGCTGCTGCGGTCGCTGCCCGGACGACCGGACGCCTGGGCGGCACGGGACGCATCGGTGGACGTGCTGCTCGGGATGGACGGCATCGGGACCTTCACGGACCGGTGGCTCGCGCCGACGGCCAGCGACGCCGACCGCGCGACGTTCGCGGCGGTCATGGAGGCCCAGCGCTGGCGTCTGGCGATGTTCGCGAGCTGCGGCTGGTTCTGGGACGAGCCGGCGAGGATCGAGACCGCCGGCGCGCTTCGAGCGGCGGTTCGTGCGGCACGCCTGACGGACGGCCTGGCAGGGACGGGGCTCGAACGGCGGCTCGTCGCAGATCTCGCGCTCGTCTCAGCCGACGGGATCGGGATCCTTGACGCCGCCCTTGCGGCGGTGGGTGCGGTCGGTCGGAGCGGACCCGCCTGAAACCGCCCGACGGCGGACTCTCGTACCATCGCTCAGCGATGACGGCGAACACGCGCCTCACCCGACGGCTCTTCCTTGCCGACCTTGGCCGCGGCGCGGTCGCGCTTGCCGTGGTCGGGGTCGCTGGGTGCGCGCCGGCAGCATCCGGGCCGTCTGGATCGGCAGGCAGCCGTGCGACCGACGGTTCACCGGCGGCATCCGGGCCGGCATCGGCAACGCCACCGGCCGCCTCCACCACGCCGACGGCCGTCTCGTCAGGCGCGCCCGGCGACGGGTTCACCTGGGAGCGGGTCGACCTCGGGTTCGTGTCGGCCTACATCCTGGCGCGAGCCGGTGAGGCGGCCATCGTCGATACCGGGACCGCCGGCAGCGAGGACGACATCGCCGCGGCGCTCGAACGGATCGGCCTGGGCTGGGATGCGGTGGCTCATGTGATCTCCACGCATTTGCACGGCGACCACGTCGGCAGTCTCGACGCGGTCATGAGCGCAGCCCCCGATGCCACCGGCTACGCGGGCGCCGGAGACCTCCCGGGGATACGGGCGCCGCGGCCGCTGGAAGCCGTCGCCGACGGCGACGACGTGTTCGGCCTCAGGATCATCGCGACGCCCGGGCACACTCCTGGCTCGATCTCGGTGCTCGATGAAGCCGGCGGCATCCTCGTGGCTGGCGATGCCCTCGGGACGTCCGGCGGTGCCGTCCAGGGCTCGAACCCGCAGTTCACGGACGACATGGACGCGGCCATCGCCTCGGTCGCGAGGCTCGGGACGTTCGAGTACGAGACCCCGCTCGTCGGCCACGGCGATCCGATCGTCAGCGGCGCCTCCGACATCGTCGCGGCCCACAAGCCTGGCTGATCACCTTTGGCGGTCTGCCCCGCTGCCTGGCCCCGGGAATCCGTCAGCCCGCGGCCTGCGCGCCACGGGCTGAAGGACGGAGGAGCGGAAGGACGGCCGGTCACGTTGCTATAGTTGGTTAGGCCAAGGCGAGTCTAGATTGGACTACTTGACTATGTCAACGGATGACACGGCAACCGCGGGCACTGCCGGTGGATCCGCCGGGCGCAGCCTCGACGTTGAGCGCGATTCGGATGTCCCGATCTCCACGCAGATCTTCTGGCAGCTCGCCTACCAGATCGATTCCGGGCGGCTGCTGGCGGGGTCACGCCTGCCCCCCGTGCGCGAGCTCGGGGCCGCGCTCAGAGTCAACCCGAACACGATCCGTGCCGTCTACCGCCGCCTGGCCGACGCCGGCTACGTCACGAGCCGCCACGGCGCCGGGACCCATGTCGCGGCCGGCCCGCCGCAGCGTCGCGGCGCGGAGGCTCTGGCCGGTGTCGTCGCCGAGATGCTCCGCCGGGCGGCCCACGCTGGGTTCACCGCCGACGAGGTCGCGGCCGCGACCTTCGCCGCCGCGACGGAGCGCAAACGTCCGGGTCCGCTCGTACGGGTGCTGTTCGCGGAGTGCACGAGCGCCGACGCGGGCTATGACGCCGAGCGGCTGGTCGACGCCTTCCCGGGTCTCATCGAGGTCGAGGGCACGCTCATCGACGACATGCCGGAACGGCTCGACCGCTTCCATTACGACCTCGTCGCGACGACGACGTTCCATGCGGACGAGTGCCAAGTCCTCGCGGCCGGCAGGGTCCCGGTCGTTGCGATGCTCGTCGGTCCGGGCTACCTCGAGCTCGTCCACGAGATCGCCGGGCTCAAGCCGGGCTCCCGCGTGGGCCTGGTCTGCCCGTCGGAGCGCGGCGCGGACAACATGCTCGATGTCCTGCGCCTGTCGGGCGCGACGGGGATCGAGATCGTGACTGCGCTGACCAGCGAACCCGACGCGCTCGAGCAGGTCGATGCGACCGCCGACCTGATCCTGATGTCGCGCGAGGCGCTGGCGGCTGGCCTGGACCGCCGCCTGAGCCGGCCCGAGCGCGTTCGCTCGTGGACCTACGAGTTCGACCCGTCGGGCCTGGAGCTGCTCCGTCGCGCCATCGACCACGTCGCCGCCGACCGACCGACCGAGGCGCTCGGAGTCTGACGCGCACGCGGACCGCGTGCCATCCTCTCGGGATGCGCGAGTTCCATGTGCGCCGCACGGCGCGCGAGCGTCACGCGATCGACGACGCGCTCCTTGGCGCCCGCGGCGATCTCGTCGTCGCCGACCTCGCCGCGATCCGGCATCTCGCCGCGCGGATGAACTCGGTCCGGCCGGCCGGGGCACCGTCGGTCGGGGCCGGGGAGATCGTGGCGCTCGGGCTGCTCCACGAGGTGGCGCACCTCTTGACCGCACGCTTCGAGGCGCTCGGGCCCGGGGCGATGGCCGGCGCGCTCCGGGACATCCGGCGCGACCTCGGGGAGGATGCGGACCTCGTGCTGGACCGGTTCGCGGCCGCCTTCCCGGGCATCGGGTCGGAGCCGGAAACGCCGGTCGTTCGCCTCGAGGAGTTGCTGCTCACCCGGATCGCCAACGAGAACCCGGCCCTTGGGCCCCTGCGTGAACTCGTGGACGACAGCGTCCTCCGCGAGGGGACCCGCTACGACGACGTGATCGCCGGGCTCGAGCGGGCCCTCGAGACCGACGACCTGGAGCTCGCCGACGGGACGCGGGCCACGCTCGTCGAGCTGTTGCGGGCCCCGGCCCGGCACGTCCCGACCTCGCTCGCCGGCCAACTGCGATACGTCCGGGAGCATTGGGCCGCGATCCTCGGGGCGGAGCTCGACGCGCTCATCGGCCGCCTCGACATCGCGATCGGGGTCCTCGCCGAGGAGGAGCGCGGCCTGCACCTGCGCTTCGGTGGCGGCGGCGGCAAGGACCTGCCACCGGACGTGCCGTCCTTCGAGGGCGCTGTAACGGAGGAGCCGGATGCTTTCTCGAGCGACTCGGCCTGGATGCCGCGCGTCGTGCTCATGGCGAAGAGCACGTACGTCTGGCTCGACCAGCTGTCGCGTCGTCACGGGCGCGAGCTTCGGACGCTCGACGCGATCCCGGACGAGGCACTCGACACCCTTGCGAGCTGGGGTGTCACGAGCCTGTGGCTGATCGGGCTGTGGCAGCGTTCGGTCGCCTCGGAGCGGATCAAGCGGATGCGGGGCAACCCGGACGCCGTCGCCTCGGCCTATTCCCTCGACGATTACCGGATCGCGGACGACCTCGGGGGCGAGGCCGCCTACGCGAACCTGCAAGATCGGGCGTGGGCGCGTGGCATCCGGCTGGCCAGCGACATGGTGCCCAACCACATGGGCATCGACTCGCGCTGGGTCATCGAGCACCCGGAGTGGTTCATCTCGTTGCCCGAGCCGCCGTTCCCGGCCTACACCTACACCGGGCCGGACCTGTCGTCCGACCAGCGCGTGGGCATCGTGCTCGAGGACCACTACTGGGACGACACGGACGCCGCCGTCGTGTTCAAGCGGTTCGACCGCGACACGGGCGACGCACGCTCCGTCTATCACGGCAACGACGGCACGAGCTTTCCGTGGAACGACACCGCACAGCTGGACTTCCTGTCACCCGAGGTCCGCGAGCACGTCATCGGGGTGATCCTGGACGTGGCCCGCCGCTTCCCTATCATCCGGTTCGACGCGGCGATGGTCCTCGCGCGCAAGCATATCCAGCGCCTGTGGTGGCCACTTCCGGGGTCGGGCGACGGGATCCCCTCGCGCGCCCAGTACGCGATCTCGCAGGAGGAGTTCGACCGGCGCATGCCGGAGGAGTTCTGGCGAGAGGTCGTCGACCGGGTCGCGGCCGAGGTGCCGGACACGCTCCTGCTGGCGGAGGCCTTCTGGATGCTCGAGGGTTACTTCGTCCGGACGCTCGGGATGCACCGCGTCTACAACAGCGCGTTCATGCACATGCTGCGTGACGAGAACGGGGCAGGCTACCGGAAGCTCGTCCGCGAGACCCTCGAATTCGACCCCGAGATCCTCAAGCGCTACGTCAACTTCATGAGCAACCCGGATGAGGAGACGGCGCTCGAGCAGTTCGGCAAGGGTGACAAGTACTTCGGGGTGGCCACGGTCATGGCGACGCTCCCCGGCCTGCCGATGCTGGGCCATGGCCAGGTCGAGGGGTACGCCGAGAAGTACGGCATGGAGTTCCGACGCGCGCGGCTCGACGAGCAGCCCGACCCGTGGCTCGTGGAGCGGCACCAGCGCGAGGTGTTCCCGTTGCTCCACCGGCGAGCCTGGTTCGCGGAGGCAGACGATTTCCTGCTGTACGACCTCGTGACCGACGGCGGTGGTGTGGACGAAAGCGTGCTGGCCTACTCGAACGGGACCGGACCGACCCGGTCGCTGGTCGTCTACCACACGAGGTTCGGATCGACCGCGGGCACGATCCGGGAATCGACGGCGTACGCGCGCAAGTCGGCGAGCGGGGCGAAGCGCCTGGTCCGCCGCACGCTGGCGGACGGGCTCGGCCTCACGAACGACCCGTCGATGTTCGCGACCTTCCGCGACGCGCGGACGGGGCTGCAGTACATCCGCTCGTCGCGTGAGCTCTGGGAGCGCGGCCTGTGGCTGTCGCTCGACGCATATCAGGGCCACGTCTACTGGGAGTTCGACGAGGTCCGCGACGGGACCGCCGGTCAGTGGCGGCGGCTGGCCGAACGACTCGGCGGGGCTGGCGTGCCCTCGCTCGACGATGCGCTGGTCGAGCAGCTGCTCGAGCCGGTCCACGCCCCGGTCCGGGAGCTGCTCCGTGGAGAGGCCCTGGCGGCGATCATCGAAGGCTCGGCCGGCAGCGCCGACATCGATTCGCTGGAGGCTCACCTGGCCGCGGTGCTGACGGCCGTCGCCAGCGCCACCGGCGTCGAGGGGGAACCGATCGCGGTCGCGGCGGAGATCCGCCGAGACGTGGTGGGGGCCCTCACGGGTGGAGCCGCGCCGACCAACGCTGCACCTGCCGATGGACCGGCCGCTGCCGAGCCCCTGACCCGCCAGGACCGGGCGACGCTGCTGCTCTACCTGGTCCTTTCACGCCTGGGTGCCCTGGCCCCGGGCGCCGACGTGGCGGCCACGAGCCTTGCCTGGTACGACGAGCTGCGTCTCGCGCCCGTCATGGCCGGCGGCCTCACGTCGGCCGACCTTGCCGACGCCGCCGTCGCCTCGGCCATCGCGGCGAATGTTCGCGGGCTGCTCGCGCTCCCCCGCCCGTCGGGGCTCGGGGGCCGCGGGCGCCATCGCGAGCTCCGACTGCTGGAACGGTGGCTGGCAAGCGAGCCCATCCGCGTCGCCCTGGGCGTCACTACCCGGGACGGCGAGGAGTGGCTGGATCGCGATCGGTTCGCGTCATGGCTCTCTTGGGCACAGCGGCTCGACACGATCCAGACCGGTGCCCCGGCCGACCCGGCGCGCACGAGCCGGCTGCTGGCCGCCGCCGAAGCGGCCGGCTACCGCGTGGACCGCCTGCGGGCCGCGCTCAGTGAGTCGCGTCCGGCCGCACGAAGCCGGTCCACGTCCCGGCGAGCCACTCGGCCTCGAGGCGGGACATGATCGCCTCGAGGCGCTCCCCCTCGAGATCCGGATAGAGCCTGCGCAGCAGGAACCGAGCGCGCTCTGGCTCGGTCATCTCGCCCGCACGATCGGCCTGCGCCCAAACGTGCCGAAACGCGTCGCGATACATCTGGTCGTGGACCCGCATCCGGGCATCGGGCCCAACCTCGCGCAGACGCTGGTCGAAGCGGACCTGCGACTGGTCAACCGCCACGGATCGCCTCCAGCTGGTCACGGATGCCGAGGACCGCAGCGTACCGCTCAAGGTATTCCCAGTCGAGCTCGTCCACCAATCTCACGATCGATCGAACATCCCGGAGCTGAAGTTCGGACGTACCCTTCGACCACTCGAGCTTGGCCACGACCAGATCCTCGGCCGAGACGACCCAGATCGGCCCGAGCGTAGGGTGCTCGAGCCGTTGGCGTCTCGCCATCGCAGAGCGGGCCCACGCGTCCGAGCGCCCGAACATCAGGTCGACGCGCGCGAGCTCGGTGCGGTGGATGAGTCCCCCGATCCAGCGGCCGCCAAGGTCGATCGGGTCGTTGACGAGGAAGTCGGCCTCGAACGACGGCCGAAGCAGGGACTCGTACTCGCCGCGTGTCGCGTCGAGGACCACGTCGATGTCGCGCGTCATCCGCGGCTCGGCATAAGCGGCCAACGCCCACGACCCTGTGACGTACCACGGCAGCCCGAGAGACTCGATCCGGTCCAGGGCGTCGCGTTCGACGCTCATCCGAGCAAGGCGCGCCGCAGTAGCGAGGTCGGCGGGGCCCCATGCCCGATGACTGCCTCGAGGTGCGGTCGGTACCGGAAGCCCGCCGTCTCGCCGAAGCCGCCCGGCAGCCCGCGCGCCTCGATCGCCGAAGGGTCAGCCCCGGCGGCCACCGCCGCCCCTCGCCGCGCCTCGAGCTCCATGTCCCACATCTCCATCGATCCGGCGAAGTAGGTCGAGAGTTGCGTCGAAGACAGTCGAGCGCGGTCGTACTTGGCGCGTGCCTCGGCCTCCTCCTGGAAGCCACCCTCGACCATGAGCGCGACGGCCTCCTCCTCGGTCATCCCGGCGGTATGGATCCGCGCGTCGATGATGGCGTTCGTCGTCGAGCGCAGGTAGAACTTCCAGTGGGTCAGCAGGAGGGCACCGTCGTCGGCGCCGTAGCCCACATCCATCATCACCTGGGTCACATAGACGGCCCACCCCTCGGCGAACAGACCGCTCGAGAAGATCGCCCGCGGGAGCGACTCCGCGAGGTTGGCGTAGACGCCCTGCAGATAGTGCCCGGGGACGGCCTCGTGGATCGTGAGCAGCCGCAGCATCCGCGCGTTGTCCTCGCGCAGGTACGACTCCTTCCGCTCCGGGGGCCAGTCCTCGGGCATCGGCGTGATCGCGAAGAACGCTTTCTGGCCCTTGTCCAGCGGCCCCGGCGAGATGAGCATCGCGCCGCCGAACGCGCGCAGGAACGTCGGCGTCCAGCGGATGTCGAGCGGCTCATCGACGAGCCCGATGATGTCGCGATCGCGGCAGAAGGCCTGGATGCGGGTGTTCTCCGCGCGGCAGAAATCCAGCAGCTCGTCCGCAGTGGGATGCTCGGCGGCGATGGCGTCGAGGACCTCGCGGACGATCGTCGCGTCATCCGCCGGGACCGGCGCGCCGCGACGCCACCGCGGCCACAGCTCCTTCGACAGTCGGATCATCTCGGCGCGAACGGCCTCGAATTCTCGCTCGGCCGCCGCCAGGATCCGTTCGGCGGTGAGCGTCTCGGACCGCATCGTGTGGCGCATCTTGCGGCCGAAGAGATCCGCGCCAAGCCGACCCTCGCCCTCGGTGCGCCGAAGGACCTCGTCGCGGAGGTGGCGCTCGAACGCGGCGATGGCGGCCTTGGCATCGGCGGCGGCGGCCGTGAGGCGACCACGAAGGGCCGTGACCGCCTCGTCCTCCCGCCCGGCGGCCTCCGCCTCGGCCAGCGCATCGTCGATGAGCTCGGCGATCCCGGGGAGCTGCTCGAGGGCCTTCTCCGTCTGGAACCGGCCGACCGGCCGACCGTCGCCCGGTCCCTCGAGGGCCACGGCGGCGCCATCGAGGACGGCCCGCACGCCCTCGAGCCGACCCGCGACGGACGTCAACCGCTCGGCCAGCGGCGCGAAGTCGCGGGCGATGAGCAGGAAGATGCCGTCGCCGAGCAGGTACACCCACTGGAGCGGGTCCCAGGTCTCGTCACGCAGCTCGGTCTCGGCGAAGCGCTCGGCCTCGAGCTCCATGACCAGCAGGTCACGGTCGATGGCGCCGGCGGCCGTCAGTTCCTGGCTCGTGGGGCCGCCCAGCTCGGCGAGCCATCGATCGACGAACGCCAGCCGCGCCTGGCGACCGGCTTCGGTGACGTCCGGCCAACGATCGTCGTAGCGGTGATCGCCGATCGCCGTGGCAGCCGTGGGGTGCAGCGCGACGTATTCGTCGAGGAACGATGCGAACCGCGCACCGAGATCGGGCATCCGCAGAGTCTACGGACCGGTGACGACATCCACATGGCGGCTACCATCGAAAGCATGCCGGCCGCCGCGCAGACCTGGGTCACCCCCGTCACGCTCGTAGGACCGCGCGTGCGGCTCGAGCCACTCGACGAGCGCCACCTCGAGGAGCTTGCCGCCGTGGGGTACGACGACGCGATCTGGCGCTGGACGATCGCCGGACCCATCGATGAGCCCGCGTTGCGCGCCTGGTTCGACGCGGCTCGGACCAACGCCGAGTCCGGCTCGGAGGTCCCGTTCGCGACCGTTCACCAAGCGAGCGGTCGGGCCATCGGCAGCACCCGATTCATGACCATCACGCCCGAGCATCGACGGCTCGAGATCGGCTGGACGTGGATCGGGACGGCGTACCAGCGCAGCGGCGCGAACCGGGAGGCGAAGCTGCTCCAGCTGACCCACGCGTTCGAGACGCTCGACGCCGAGCGCGTGGAGTTCAAGACCCACGCCCGGAACGAGCGCTCGCGCGGTGCCCTGCTCGGCATCGGGGCGACGTTCGAGGGCGTCCTTCGCCACCACACGATCATGCCGGACGGCTCAAATCGCGACTCCGCGTTCTACAGCGTCCTCGCCGGGGAGTGGCCGGGGGTCAAGGCCCGGCTCGAGGCGCTGCTCGCCCGTTGACCGAGATCACGACGACCGACTACCACACGGGCGGCGAGCCGTTCCGGATCGTCACCGGCGGCGTCCCGGCGCTCGAAGGCCGAACGGTTCCGGAACGCCGGCGCTGGGCCGCGGCGAACATCGATCACATCCGCCAGCTCCTCGTCAACGAGCCGCGCGGCCACGCCGACATGTACGGCGGCTTCGTGACGCCGCCGGACGACGCGGACGGCGATCTCGGCGTCGTGTTCTTCCACAACGAGGGCTACTCGACG
>CAZFXH010000355.1:0-2807 GCA_964522905.1 uncultured Anaerolineaceae bacterium | reverse complement strand
AGCGCCGACCTGCCGATGGACGCGGCACGCGGGGCGTTCCTCGCGACCGGGGTCGGCGGAGTGGATCTCCCAGCCGGTAACGGGGCCCCGTGCCGGCTCGTGGTGCCGGACCATCGCGGCCTGGACTGGGTCAAGTGGGTGACCGAGGTCCGGGTCGCCTAGGACATCGTCAGACCGGCGGCAGCTCCTGTAGGTCCGTCTGAGCAGCGGCGAAGAGGTCGCCCACGTTCGCGACGCGCGCCGGTAGGTCACGGACCGTCCAGCGGTCCGGGCGGATCTCCGGGTCGTCGAGCTCGTCCCACGTGATCGGCGTCGAGACGGGCGCCCCGCTCGCCGGACGCACGCTGTACGGCGCCACGAGCGTCTTGATGCTCGCGTTCTGTGTGTAATCGAGGCGCGCCTTTCCCTGGCGGTTCTTCGTCGACCACTCCCAGGAGATCAGATCCGGGACCGTGGAGCCCACGGCCCGGCTGACCTTCTCGACCCAGCTGCTCGTGTCGGAGAAGTCGTACTTGGGCTCGATCGGGATCCAGACCTGGATGCCGCGCTTGCCGGTGGTCTTGGGATACCCGCGGACTCCGAGATGCTGGAGCGCCGCGCGGTACAGCCGCGCGAGGACCAGGGTCTCGGCCCAGGTCGTCTTCTCCCCCGGATCGATATCGATGTAGGCGAAGGTCGGCTGCCACGGATCGGGCAGCTTCCCGGTCCAGGCGTGGATCTCGAAGCTCGCTTGGTTGGCGAGCCACGCCAGCGCGGCCGCCCCGTCGGCGACGAGGTGGTCGTTGGCGTCACGGTCGGTGCGCCCGTCGACACCGGTCTCGTGCCAGCGCGTCAGCCACGGCGGGTCGGTCGGTTTGATGTTCTTCTGCCAGAAGCTCGGCCCGTCCGCGCCATTCGGGAATCGATGCAGGTTGAGCGGCCGATCCCTGAGATGCGCCAGGATCGTCGGCGCGATCGTGACGTAGTACCGGATGAGATCGCGCTTCGTGATCGGGTCTTCCTCGGCTGTCCGCGGCTTGAACAGGACCTTGTCGAGGTTGGTGAGCTTGAGGTCGCGGCCATCGACTCGCCAGACGCCCTCGTTGCCGAGGGCATCGAGCGCGGCGAGTTCCTCGGGTGTGGCGCCGCGGAAATCGGAGGCGGCGGTGCTCGAGGCGGTGCCGCCCGCCGCCTTCTTCGACTTCGACTTCGACTTCGACTTCGACTCTGGCATGGGAGGCACCTCCGATTCGGCGGCACGGACCGCAGTGGTCGTGCTGACCGGGGTTTCGCGGATGACGGTCTTCGGGTCACGCCCGGGCTCGATCCCCTTGTAGGCCGCCTGGCGGACGACGCCGTCCCGCGTCCAGCCGCCCAGCTGTGCCCGGATCACGAGCTCCGGCCGAACCCACGTGACGTCCTTGAGCTCGCCGCCCCATCGGCCCCGGTAGTCCTTGGGCGGTGGCGGGTCGAACGGCGGGTCCTCCTGGGCGAGCGGCCCCAGACGGTCGAGCAGGTCGCGCCGGATCCCGGCCGTGAACCCGCTTCCGACCTTGCCGGCGAAACGCAGCTTCCCGTCCTCGTACACGCCGACCGCCATGGCACCGAGGTCCTTGGCGTTGCCGCTCCCCGGGGTCCAGCCACCGACCACGAGCTCCTGCTCCGGCCGGATCTTGATCTTGAGCCAGGCCGATGTCCGCTTGCCGGGCTCATACGGGGAGCGCCGCAACTTGGCGATCATGCCCTCGAGCCCCAGTTGCTCCGCGGCTGCGAAGAAGGCCTTGCCCTCCCCCTCGACGTGGGGTGCGTACCGCACGCGCGGATGCTCCTTCAGCACGCTCCGCAGCAGCCGCTTGCGATCCTCGAGCGGGACCTCGAGCAGCAGACGACCATCGAGGTACAGCAAGTCGAACGGTTGGTACACGAGCCCGGCACCCGTCTTGTTCCCGAGCTTCGTCTGGAGCAGGCTGAAGTCGGGCCGACCTTCCTCGTCGAGCGCGACGACCTCCCCATCGACGATCGCCTGTTGGGCCTCGATCCAGCGTGGCGGGCTCAACAGGTTGGGAAAATAGGTCTCCGCGTCCTTGAGCCCGCGCGTCCAGATCTTGAGCTTGCCCTCGTCCAGGACGGCCTGGACGCGAAAACCGTCCCATTTGATCTCGAACAGCCAGTCGTCGTCATCGAACGGCTTCGTCGCCAGCGTCGCGAACATCGGCTCGATGTACTTGGGCATCGGCGACTTCTTCGCGCCCGTGAGATCGATCTCGGCGGTCGCGGCCGGCGACTCGCTGATCCAGAGCGCCTCGCGCTGCGCCTTTACCTCATCGTTGGTGCGGCCGGTCTTGACGCTCTGCGGGTGGTCCTCGGCGTCCCACCCGGGCTGGGCGTGCTCATCGCATTTGTGGATGAGGAGCCATTGCTCGCCCTCGTCCTTCTCGAAGGCGCGCGCCGGGGCGGCACCGGGACGGCGGCTCGTCCTGACGATCGTGAACCTGCCGTGGAGCTTCTCGCCGTCGATGCGGAACTTGAGTTCCCCGTCTTCAACGGCCTTCTTCGGCTCGAGCGTCGGCGCTTCCGGCTCCCACGTCCCCCAGTCCCAGACGATGACGTCGCCGGCGCCGTACTGCTTGGCCGGGATGATTCCTTCGAAATCGAAGTATTCGATGGGATGGTCCTCGACGTGCACGGCCATGCGCCGGATCTTGCAGTCGAGGCTCGGGCCCTTCGGGACGGCCCAGCTGACCAGCACGCCATCGATCTCGAGGCGGAAGTCGTAGTGCAGGCGGGTGGCGCGGTGGCGCTGAACGACGAACCGGCCGGTCGTGCCG
>CAZFXH010000354.1:0-1718 GCA_964522905.1 uncultured Anaerolineaceae bacterium | reverse complement strand
GTGCGCGCCGACGTCCTGGCGGAGGCGGGCCCGTTCGACGCCGACCTGCGGCGCACCGAGGACTGGGACATGTGGATCAGGTTGGCGAGGTCCGGGCCACCCGCCTGTGTGCCCCGTCCGCTGGTCGGCTACCGCTTCCATGCGGCGAACATCGCGGCCGACACCAGGACCATCGTGGAAGAGCCGGACCGGCTGGCCTCCAGGTACGGCATCCCGGTGGATCGAGCCGCGATGCACCGCCGGGCGGCATGGATCCGCCTTCGCGCCGGCGATCGTGGCGGCGCCATCCGTCACTACGCCCGAGCCGTCGGCATGGGCGACGTCAAGTCCCTGGCCAGGGCTGCCGTGGCGCTCGTCCACCCCGCCGCCGGATCGGACCGCGTCTTCGGGATGCTCCGGGGGTCGCGAACGGACGAGCGATGGAGGACGGATGCCCAGGCGTGGCTCGATGAGCTTTCCCGGACGTCGACGTCGACCTCCTCCGACCCCTCCGCGCCGTGAACGGCGAGCGGCGTCCCGGCCCCGTCAAGGTCCTGGCGAAGGGTGCCCTTCGTGCGGGACCCGTCGGCGAGGTCGTGCGAAAGATCGCCGCCCTCCGAGGGCGGAGCCTGGTCCTCGTCTACCACCGGGTCGCACCGAACGAGCCACCCGGTCACGGCGTCGTCCCGCTCATGCCTTCCGACCTGTTCCGGCGTCACGTCGAGGCGCTCGCGGAGGTCGGGGAGATCCGACCGCTCGACGAGCTCCTGCGGGACCGGGACCGGCACGCCAGGCCGAGGTTCGCGCTGACGTTCGATGACGACTACGTGACGCATCTCGACCACGTCTTGCCCGTTCTCCGAGCTCTCGATGCCCCGGCCACCTTCTTCTTGTCCGGCCGCGCGCTGCACGGGCTCGGTTCGTACTGGTTCGAGCTGCTGGAGGAACTGATCCGGGATCGCGGCGTCGGAGAAGCCGCCGGGCTGCTCCGCACGCGGCATGACGGAGTCGGGGCGCTCGCCGCCGCCTGCGAGAACGATCCAGCGTTGCAGAAGGTCCTCGAGGCCGAGGTTCCCGACGTCCCTCGCCATCTCGGCCGCGCGGACATCGAGGCACTCACGGGCGCCGGCATGGGGATCGGTTTCCACACCCTTCACCACGAGATCGTCACCCGGCTCGGCGACGGGGAGCTCGAAGCGGCGTTGAACGTCGGACGAAGGGAACTCGAGGAGATCGTCGGCCATCCACTCACGCTCTTCGCCTACCCTCACGGAAAGGCAGATCGGCGGACGGCAGACAAGGTGCGAGACGTGGGATACGAGGCTGCATGGACCGGTCGACCGCAGGCGATGCAGCGCGGGGGCGACCGGTATCTGCTGGGCCGATGGGAGCCCGGCCGACTCGACGTCGACGATCTGCTGGTCGGCACCGCGATCAGGCTGACCCGCTGAGCGCATCGATGGCCGTCCCCGAGGTGAGCGTGGTCCTCCCCACCCGGGATCGATGCCGCGAGCTGAAGCGGGCCGTCAAGAGCGCCCTCGGGCAAGGGGGCGTCGAACTGGAACTTCTGATCGTCGACGATGGGTCGACGGATGCGACGGAGCAGATGGTGTCGGGCATCTCGGATCCTCGCGTGCGGTATGTGAAGCAGGCCGCGTCCGAGGGCGTCAGCGCAGCACGCAATACGGGGATCTCCGAAGCGCGGAGCGGATGGATCGCCTTCCTGGATGACGACGACG
>CAZFXH010000353.1:0-3369 GCA_964522905.1 uncultured Anaerolineaceae bacterium | reverse complement strand
GGGGCTCGCCTCGCCGTCATCCGTGGTGCGGATGATGGCACGTGCGATGCGCCGTGCGTGCTCCTCATAGGCTCGCTCGAACAGCGACCGCGAGCGCTCGGCGCCTACGACCGATGCTCGGGTGATGACCGGTGGCATCGCGCCCCGCTCCACGAGGAGCTGGGCGGTGCGCACCTTGATGGAATTCACGATCGCGACGGCCGTGATGGTCGAGCCCGGACCGACCGGGGTATCGAGCCCGTCGATCGAGACGAGGGCGTCGGCGTGAGGGGTGCACAGGTCGATGACGAGATCGGCCTCGTCGAGCAGGCGCGTGCCCACGACCGGATCCGGGTCGCTGGAGAGCGACTGGTCGACCGAGGTCACGGCGATGACCCGCAGGCCGCGCGAGCGCGCGCCGCGGGCCATCTCGACCGGCACGGCCGACGTCCCAGACGCGGAGAAGACGATCATCACGTCGCGAGGCATGAAGCTGAAGTTCTCGAGGATGACGTCGGCGAGCCCTGGCATCCGTTCGATGAACATCGCCTGGCGCTGCCCGTTCGCGCCCACGATCTGGGTATGGAATGTCATCGACAGCTCGGCGATGGGGTTGAACCCGGGGTACGAGCCATAGCGCGGGAACATCTCCTCGAGTGGGATCCGTGAATGCCCCGTCCCGAACAGGTGCACGAGGCCGTTGCCGGCGATCGCGTCGGCACACCACTGGCTGGCTTCCTCCAGTGCGTCACCCTGGGTCGCGGCCAGACGATCGAGGAGCTCGCGCGCCTCGGCCAGGAACGGGGGGACGCCGACGGGCGCAACGGCTCGCGCGCTCATCGTACGACCCGCATCGGGGCCACGATCAGTACCCGCCTTCGGTGGTCGCAGCCCCGCCGGCTCCGGCGCTGACGGGCGCCTGGCCCGCTTTCCGCGCCCGGAAGTCGTCGATGATGTCCTTCGTGGCGGTCGCTCCGATGCGCGTGGTGCCGAGCGCCATGACCTCGAGCAGCGCGTCCAGGGTCCGGACGCCCCCCGCCGCCTTGATCCCGATGTGCGGCGACGTATTCGCGCGCATGAGGCGCAGGTCGTCGTGGGTCGCCCCACCCGGCGCAAAGCCCGTGGACGTCTTGACGAAGTCGGCGCCGGCGGCCTCGGACAGGCGGCACGCCCGGATCTTCTCGTCGTCGGTCAGGTACGCGTTCTCGAAGATGACCTTGACGATGGCGCCGGCGGCGTGCGCGACCGCCACGACCGCCGCGATGTCCGCCAGGACCTCCGCGTCGCGACCTGACTTCAGCGCGCCGATCTGGATGACCATGTCGAGTTCGATCGCCCCGTCCGCCAGGGCGCGTTCCGCTTCGAATACCTTGGTCTCTGTGCGGTGGTTGCCGTGCGGGAAGCCGATCGTGGTCCCGACCGCCACCTCCGTGCCGGTGAGGATCGCAGCCGCGCGCGTGACGTCCGCCGGCCGGACACAGACGCTCGCGACGTCGTATTCGGCGGCCAGCCGGCAGCCAGCCTCGACGAAGGCGTCGTCGAGTTCCGGGCGCAGCAGCGAGTGGTCGATCGCCTTCGCGATATCGCGTTCCGTGAGCCCCTCGATGCCGCTCATGTCACTCACTTGATGTACGGCCTCAAGACGTCGCGAGCGATCAAGAATCCGCGCTTGATGAGGTCGTCGGTCTTCTCGAAGTCGCGGTCCTCGTGCTCGATGATCACGTCGCCGTCGTAGCCGGCTCGCCACAGGGCGGAGAACAGGTCGCCCCAGTCGACGTCGCCCAGCCCGGGCAGCCGGGGGATCTGCCAGCCCATCCCCATCGAAAACACGCCGCGCTCGTACAGGCCGTCGCGGTCGATCGTGAGGTCCTTCGCCTGCATGTGGAGGATATTTGGCCCGAACTCGCGGATGAAGCGCGGGATGTCGATCATCTGGAGGACCAGGTGCGACGGGTCGAAGTTGAGCCCGATCTTGCCGCCCCATTCCTCGAGGATCCGCCGCCAGATGCGAGGCGTCGTCGCCAGGTTGTGCCCACCCGGCCACTCGTCGTCGCTAAAGAGCATCGGGCAGTTCTCGATCGTGATCAGGCGCCCGTGGTCCTGGGCGAACGTCACGATGTCCGGCCAGACCCGCAGCGCCTCCTGCCAGTTGGCGTCCTGTGTCTTGGCCGAGTCGGCGCCCATGAATGTGTTCACGAACGGCACGTTCATCTTCTCGGCGGCCGTGATGACGTTCTTCAGGTGCCCGATGACGGTCTCCCGATGTGCCGGATCCGGATGGAGCGGATTCGGGTAGTAGCCCAGACCGGAGATCGTGAGGCCCTTGCCCCGGATCTCATCGGCAAGCTCCGTCGCCTGCGCCGCCGACAGGTCGGCGACATCGATGTGGGAGGTGCCGGCGTAACGGCGGCTCGGGCCGCTCGAACGCGGCCAGCAGGCGATCTCGATGCTCTCGAAGCCATTGGCGGCCGTCCAGTCGACGACGTCGGCGAGCGGCGTCTCGGGGAACGGGGCAGTGAGCAGTCCAAGCCTCATCGGGAAGCCTCCGACGTGACGGGCTCGGGAGCGCCAGACGGCTCGGTCGAGCGGTCGACGTCCACCCAGCGGGCCTCACGAGCACTTCTGGTGATCGCGTTACCGACGAGCATCTCGTCGTGGCCGTCCGCGAACGTGGGATAGCCGGGGTGGGAGGATGGCTCCCCGGCAACCACGTCCGCGTAGACGGCCCGGAAATGGGCACAGAAGGTATCGAAGAAGCCTTCGACATGACCGCCCGGCAGGGCCGCAGCGGCCTTGCCGGCCGCGCCCATGAGCGCGGGGTTGCGGATGAGGATCTCGTTCGGTCGGTCGCGATGGCCGGCCCACGCCTGGTCGGGCTGCTCGGAATCCCACGACCATGCGCCGTCGGACCCGTCGATCTCGTAGACGAGCGAGTTCTTCCGGCCCGCGCTGATCTGGCTGATGCTCACGGCTCCGCGGGCTCCACCGTCGAATCGCAGCAGGATCGAAGCGGTGTCCTCGGTCGCGATCTGGCGCTCGACCGCGTCGTTGGAGCGCTCGGTCGAGAACGTCTCGACTGGGCCGGTTGGCTCGTGGCGTGTCCCGATGAAGGTCGAGAGTTCGGCCATGACGGCGCTGATGCGCTGGCCCGTCACGAATGTCATGAGGTCCAGCCAGTGCGAGCCGATGTCGCCGACGGCGCGCAGCGCGCCCCCTTGGTCCGGCTGCAGACGCCAGTTCCAGTCGCTTTCGAGCAGCAGCCAGTCCTGGAAGTAGCGACCGGTCACCAACCGAACCTCACCGAGGCCGCCCCCGGCGATGAACTCCCGGACGTGCTGGTTGAGCGGGTAGTAGCGGATGTTGAAGTTCGTCGCGTTGACGAGGCCCGTC
>CAZFXH010000352.1:0-2288 GCA_964522905.1 uncultured Anaerolineaceae bacterium | reverse complement strand
TGAGTCATCTTGACCCCTCGGCCGGCCGGAGTCGGCCGAGTACTGAATTCGGCGGGCGACGCCGCGAGCCAGATCCCGCTCCCCCGCTGCGTCGGCTGTGCCCAGGCGCTCATGATGGGCACCAAGGTTGTCGCTAGCGGCTCATTGTTCGCGTCCGTTCGCGGTCGCGGCGTTCGAAGAGAGCCGCCCCGAGGACACACCCGCCACGTACCCGAGCAGCACGAGTCCTGCGAGCATGAGGGCGAGCGCCACGAGCCGCCCACCAAGTGTGACGGGCTCCGTGGCTGCGCCGACGGTGGTGATCGTGGCCGCAGCCCACCACAGTGCCCCACCGTAATCGCTTATGCGTGAATCGGGCGCGTCGACCTCGAACATGAACGGGGACAACAGCTCTGTCCTAGGACCCACCAGGGACTCGAGACTCGGAACGACCAGGTGTAGGTGTCCTCGCGCTCGCCCGACGTAGATCAGTTGCTCGGTGGGGAGACCCGACCGCTACCGCCGTCCCCGATGTCCGGGGACGCCGGCCGTCGCCGGTCACTCCGCGGCGAAGACCGCGAAGATTGGCGGGAAGGTGAGCGCGAAACCCAGGGCCAGCAGGATGCCGCTCGCGATCAGCACGGTCCGCAGGTTGATCTCGCGCCCGCGCCAGGCGAAGCCAAGAGCGACGAAGCTGATCGCGTAGGCCAGCGTCCCGATGATGACCTTGCCCGACAGCGGCCCGACGCCGCTCCCGATGCCGTAGCTCGCGGCAAAGTCCCAGAACGCTGTCTGGCCTTCGGCCGGCGGAAAGGCCTCGTGGAGGGTCACCGTCAGTCCCAGGACGAAGGCGCCAATGCCGGCCGCGAGAAAGGCGGCTGCCGCCGGGCCATTCGGCTTGGCGTCGAGCTCGTTGGTGGTCATGGCGATGCTCCTCTCAGTAGATCGGTGCGGCCTTGGTGATGAAGGCGCCGAAGGCGCCCGCGATACCGGCGGTCACGAAGGCCAGGGTGAAGTACGCGAGCAATGGCCAGCGCCACTCGCCGCGCCGCGCGAGCTGCACGCTCCGGGCGGCCACATCACCAGGTCGTCGAGCCAGATCGGTCAGCATGCCGTCGGCTCGCAGGGCGCGTATTGCGTCGTCGAGAGCAACGAGCAGCTCGGTTGGGTCTGGCCCATCGGACCGTGCCACGATCGCGCGAGGCTCGAGTGCCATTTCGGTCTCCTGCAGCACCCGATAACCGCTGCGCGAGGCAATATCGGCCCGGGGCCATGCAGCCGTCACCATCGCATCGGCGCCTCCATGGGCCACGCGCGCGAGGCATGCATCATCGTCAGGGTCGGTCACGAGAGTGATGTTGTCGGGCGCGGCCACGAGGACCGGCGACTGCGCGATGCCATCCTTGAGCCAGGCCTCGCCCGGGCTGCCGGTGACGGCGCAGACACTCCTTCCGTCGAGATCGAGGGTTCTTCGAGCCTCCCGACCGGCAGGTCGGACCGACCTGTAGCTGAGAGGGGGCTTGCGTCGCGTTCGTATACTTCATCCCATTCACGGCGGGAGGCGTCGACGCGCGGCTCTATCCATCGGCCGCCCGAGTCGCGTCGAGCCACTGGCGAGACCGGCCCGTCGGGTTGTGGAGTCGTGCCCGATGTCGCCCAACACCCGTCGCCTCGCTGCTGCCGCCGCGTCGGTAGTCCTCATCCTCTCGGGCTCGCCGCTCGGGCCGATCTCGGTCGCCCGGGCGGGGGCCGACCTCGGCTCTCCGCCGGCACCCAACGCCTTCGGCGCCGACACCGTCGGCGTCCTCGCTGCGCCGGGCGACGTCGTCGATCACATCGGGATCGTGTGGGACGAGATCATCCATCCCGACTTCCTGCCCGTCACCGACGACTTCACCGTCACGCTCAACGGCGCGCCGGTGCCCGGCGAGCCGACGGTCGTCACGTCGCTTTACTCGGGCCTTGCCGATCTCCTCGGCAATCCGAGCGGCTTCACCTTCATGCGGCTCGGCCTCGGCTTCACCTGGAGCCCCGGGACCGATGTCCTGACGCTGAGCTACAACCCGGTCGGCGAGCCGGTACGCGACTTCGCCCTCAACGAGACGCAGCCCTTTACCGAGCTGCCGGTCGAGCCGTGGGACTTCGTCGATCTGTTCGTCATCGGTCCAGCGATCGATGAATCGCATGGGCGTGACCGGATCCTGGTCGGCATCACCATGCCCGTCGAGCCGGACCTTCCCGCGCCGGGGGACTTCGCCGTCGACATCGACGGCGACCCGGTGCTGGTGACTGGTGTGACCCAGCTGTTC
>CAZFXH010000351.1:0-3580 GCA_964522905.1 uncultured Anaerolineaceae bacterium | reverse complement strand
GGCGGGTCGCCGGCCGCGACCGCGATCGACGCCAGGTCGTCGAGGATCAGCGTGATACCCGCCACGTCGCCCGCGTCGCGGAAGAGTCCCAGGGCCTCCCGGGCGTGACCCACCGCCTCTCCGAACTTGCCGATCCCGATCTGGACCAGCGCCAGCATGTGCAGGGACCAGGCCTCCATCGTCCGGTGGCCGGACGCGCGGTGCAGCTGGAGCGATTCCTCGTACCAGTGCTCTGCGGGCGCGATGTCGATCGTGAAGTACTCGTAGCTGCCGAGCGCCCACAGGATGTTGCCCTCGCCCGCCTGGTCGCCGACCTCGCGGTAGAGCGCGAGTGCCTCCTCGAGCTTGACGAGGCCGACTGCGTACTTGGGCGCCTTCTGCGCCTCGGTCAATTCCCGGCCGGTCAGGCCCATGAGCGGCAGGATGTCGGCGTAGGCGTCGTTGTAGAGCGCGTTCGCGATCTCACGCTTGTCACCCAGCTCGCGCCAGATCCGGAGTGCCTCGTGGTACCAGCGCTCCGAGACCGGGTGGTCCGCCTGCCAGTACGCCACCCCACCGAACGCCTCCGCAAAATGCGCGGCGCAGACTGGGTCGAGCGACCAGGCCTGCGCGGCCATGGCCTCGAACCGCATCCGCGCCTCGTTCAGGTAGCCGCGCTGCTGCCAGAACCGCCACAGCGCGAACCCCATCCGCGCCGCGAGGTCGGGGTCTGGCCGGGCGGTGGTCCATTCGAGCGCCGCGCGCAGGTTGTCGTGGTTGCGCTCCAGTCGGTCGATCCATTCGCGCTGCTCGACGCCGGTCAGGTGCGGCATCGCCTGCTCGGCGAGGTCGAGCATCGCGTGGGCGTGCCGGCCCGCGATCGCGTCGGCCTCCCCGCGGCTCGCCAGCATCTCGGCGGCGTACTCTCGGATCGTGTCGAGCATCGTGAATCGCGGCGGCGCGTCGCCGCTGCCCTCGTCGATGCGCACGAGGCTCTGATCGACCAGCGCCCCAAGACCTTCGAACACGTCGATCCCCAGCTCGTCGGACGGACCGCACACGGTCTCGGCCATCTCAAGCTCGCAGCCCCCGCGGAAGACGGACAGCCGGTCGACGAGGCGCTTGGCTCCGTCGTCGAGGAGGTCGTAGCTCCACGCGATCGCGCCACGCAGGGTCTGCTGCCGCTCTGGCACGTCGCGGGAGCCGGCGGTCAGCAGGGCGAGGTGGTGCTCGAGCCGCGCGAGGATCTGGTCGGGTGTCAGGAGCTTGATGCGCGCAGCCGCGAGCTCGATCGCGAGCGGCATGCCGTGCAGGCGGGCCGAGATTCCGGCCACGGCCGGTGCGTTCGCGTTCGTGACCGCGAACCCGGGCTTGACGGCCGACGCGCGCGCGATGAACAGGCGGACCGCCTCGAACTGGTTCAGGGTCTCGAGATCGTACTCGCGCAGCGCCCGGGGAAGGTTGAGCCGGTCGACCTCGGACAACCGGCTCGTGTCCGGCGGGGCAGGCAGGCCGGGCACCGGATACTCCTGTTCACCCGACACGCGCAGGGTGATGCGAGTCGTCACGAGGCAGGCGAGATCGGGACAACGGCGCAGGAGGTCGGCGACGATGGGGCCGGCCGCCACGACCTGCTCGAAGTTGTCCAGGATCAGGAGCATCCGCTGCGCCCCGATGTGATCGGCAAGGGTGTCGATGGCCGGGCGGTTGCGGCTGTCGGCCACGCCCAGCACTCGCGCGATCGTCGAGACCACGAGGGCCGGCTCACGAACGGGCTCCAGGGCCACGAACCAGATGCCGTCCGGGAAGTCGTCAGCCGCGGCCGCCGCGACCTGGAGCGACAGACGGGTCTTGCCGGTGCCGCCCGGGCCGGTCAGGCTCAGCAGCCGGGTCCCGGCCAGCAGCGCCACGGCCTCCCTGAGCTCCTTGTCGCGACCGACGAACGTCGTGAGCTGGGTGGGCAGGTTGTTCGGTCGGGCGTCGAGCGAGCGCAGCGGCGGGAAGTCGTCGGCCACGCCGTCGATGACGAGCTGGGCGAGACGCTCGGGCGCCGCAAGGTCCTTCAGTCGATGCTCCCCGAGGTCGCGAAGGCCGATGCCGTCGGGCAAGGTCCGCTCCACGAGGCCGCGCGTGGCTTCACTGAGGAGCACCTGCCCACCATGGGCGACGGCAGCGATGCGCGCGGTCCGGTTGATGGCGTAGCCCACGACGTCCGCGCCCGTGGATTCGATGTCGCCGGTGTGGAGGCCCATCCGGACGCGCACCGCGACCCCATCCGGCCACGGCTCGGCGGCAATCGCTCGTTGCCCATCGGCGGCGCCCGCGATGGCATCCGCTGCGCCCCGGAAGATCACGAAGAACGAGTCGCCCTCGGTGCCCTGCTCGTGACCCCCGTGGGCGACGAAGGCCGCCCGGAGGAGGTCACGGTGGCGCTCGCGGATGTCGCGGTACGGGCCGGTGCCGAGTTCGATCTCCAGGCGCGTTGAGCCCTCGATATCGGTGAACAGGCAGGTGACGGTCCCGACCGGCGGACCTGGCGTGCCCGACGTGCCGGACATGGCGGCGGCTCGCGCTTCGCGTCAGTGCCGGTCGGCTTCGGTCAGCGTCCGAAGGCGACCCGCCAGCCCGCGCAGCAGCGCGAGGCCGACCGATGGCTGATCGTTGATGATCGCCTCGAGGTCCCACGTGGCAAGCGCGAGGCAGGTGGTCTCACCCTGGGCGATGACCTGGGCGATCCGCGGCAGACCGTCGAGGACCGACAGCTCCCCGAAGAAGTCGCCCGGGCCGAGCGTCGCGATGGTCTGGCCGTCGCGAACGACCTTCGCGCCGCCGGCCACGATGAGGAAGAACCCGGTGCCCACCTCGCCCTGGCGGGCGATCACGTGGCCATCGGTGAAGACGACCTCGACGCTGCGATCCGCGATCCGCTCAAGCCCGGCCGGATCAAGGCCGGACATCAGGGGCGCGGCGGCCAGCAGCTCCGTCCTGCGGTCGCGCGTCAACGTCATCGGGTCCCTCCGTCATCCGGTTCGTCATCCTGGGCTGACGCCCCTCCGCCTCGGCCGTGATGCTGCGCCGCCCGACCGGGAGCGTCAAGGTCCGTCGTGACGCGCTGATGACAAGGGCCCTTCACGCGACGACGCGCGCATGGCACCATGCAGGAGATGGCCGCCCGGGATGAACTCATCGACGCGATCGCCGGGTTCGGCCTGTTCGCGGACCTGTCGTCGCCACAGCTCGAGGGCGTCGCCCACACCTTCGAGGAGGTGGCGTACGCCGAAGGCCAGAAGGTCCTCCACCAGGGCCTCACCGGCTCTGGCTTCCACGTGATCCTGGAGGGTGAGGCGGCGGTCATCGTCGACGGCGAGGAGCGGGCGCGTCTGGCGCGCGGCGATTTCTTCGGCGAGGTCTCGATCTTCCTCGGTGAGGCGCCGATCGCCGATGTCGTCGCGACCCGGCCGTTGCGCTGTCTCCTCCTGGCCGGGCCGCGTGTGGAGCCCTTCCTCATCGCCCACCCGCGCGTGATGTACCGGATGCTCCAGGTGCAGGCGCGCCGTCTACGGGCGGCGAACCGATGGCGGAGCTGAGGGGGTCGGCCGCG
>CAZFXH010000350.1:0-1803 GCA_964522905.1 uncultured Anaerolineaceae bacterium | reverse complement strand
CCGGCCGAGGGCCTCGACGACCCGGCCGCCCACCGTGACGGCATCTCCACCCCACCGCACCCCGAGCCAGGACTCGGCCTCCTGCAACCGCAAGAGGCCCGGCAGGCGCACCCGGCCGCCGGGCAGCCGGGCCGGGCGTGGCTGCCCGGCCCGCACCTCGCCGGAGACGTCACCCAGGAGGTCCGTCAGCACGTCGCGCACGGTGACCAGGCCCGCCACGCCTCCGAACTCGTCCACGACGAGGGCGATCTGCGTGCGGTGCTCGCGCATCTGCGCCAGCAGGCGATCGGTCCGCAAGCTCTCGGGCACGGAGAGCAGGGGCTGGACGACCTCCTCGATCGAGGCCAGCCCACCGCGCTCGACGCAGTGGGCGACGAGATCGCGGGTGTGCACCATGCCGACGACGTCGTCGAGCGTACCGCGGTAGACGGGCAGCCGCGTGTAGGGGCTGTCCGCGAGCTGCGCGAGGCTCGTCGGGAGCGGCGCGTTCGCGTCGACGGCGGCAACCTGGAGCCGCGGCACCATGAGCTCGCGGGCGGTGCGCAGACCCACCCGCAACGCCCGGCGCAGCCGCTGCTGATCCTCGGCCTCCAGGACGCCGTGCTGGGCGCTCTCCGCGAGGAGGAGGTCGATCTCCTCCGGGGAATGGATGTGCCGGTGGCTGGCTTCTGGCACCCGCAACACACGGAGTACGGCGAGCCCCGAGCCGTTCAGGGCCCGGGTGAATCCCGAGAGCAAGATCATCGAGACGTGCATCGGCCAGTAGGTAGAGAGGGCAGCGCGCACTGGAAACTGCAGGGCGAGCGACTTGGGGACCAGCTCCCCGAAGACGACCTGGAGGGCGGTCAGCGCGAGGAGCACCGTCACGGCCGCCGCCGAGGCCGCAGCCGCCGCTCGCATCCCCCAGGACTCGAACACGGGGGCCGCAGCCAGCGCGAGGGTGGCCTGCCCGTAGGCGCCCAGAACGAGACTCGATACCGTGATCCCGATCTGGCAGGCGGCGATGTACCGATCCAGGCGGCGCGGATCGGTGACGATGGGCAACAGCCGGCCCGCGATCCGGTGGCCGCCGTCCGCGAGCGGGCGAAGCTGCGTCCGGCGCACGCTGACGGCGGCGAACTCCGCGAGGACGTAGAAGGCGTTGACGCCGATCAGCCCGGCGATGACGAGCCAGACCAGCATCACCGCTTCGCGCGCGCGGAGCGGGCCTCCACTGCCGGGAGCACTCGCATCCCTTCTCCTCCGGGGCCGGCCACGACCAGCCCGTGATCGCCCCGGCCCCGTAGATGGAAGGCATCAGCTCCGATCGGGCAGGGCGGAGTCGATGAGGTCTGGATTATACTCTGACCCCCACGCCGACCAGCTCGGCGCGAGGGTAGAGGAGACTGTCCCCTCCGCGCGCGCCATGCCGGCGGCCGACCTCGTCCCCGATGACGCCGTCATCCTGACGGCCGGGGAACGCGTGCCCGCGGACGGTCGCGTGCTCGAGAGCGTCCGCCCGCAGGGCCTCGAGTCGGAGCCGGCTGCCGTCGACGGCGGACGGACCGGCCGTATCGCTTGACCACGACGGAGAGATCGAGTCAAATCGACCGGCATGACCTCTCGTCCACACGACAGCGCGCTGCGCTGGTTCGCCGGCATCGCCGTCGCCGTCTTCCTGAGCGTCGTCCTCCTCTACTGGCTCGCGCCGGTTACCCGGCGCGCGCTCTACCGCGAGCACGGCGTGGTCGAGTGGGCGACGGCGCTGCTCTTCCTCGGCGGCGCCGTCATCGGGGGCGATCGCCTGCGGCGCCTCGGGGCCGG
>CAZFXH010000349.1:0-4104 GCA_964522905.1 uncultured Anaerolineaceae bacterium | reverse complement strand
GAGCGCCGCGAGCGGGCCGAGGCGATCGCCGCCGAACGGGGTCTCGCCATCATCCCGCCCTACGACGACGACCGGATCATCGCGGGGCAGGGCACCGTCGGCCTCGAGATCGCCGAGGATCTGCCGGACGTCGCCGTCGTGGTGGTGCCGGTCGGAGGTGGTGGGCTCGCCAGCGGCGTCGCCCTGGCCCTCAAGACCCTGACCCCGGGAGCGCGCGTCATCGGCGTGGAACCGGAGCTCGCCGCGGACGCGCGCGAGTCGCTCGAGCGTGGGGAGATCGTCGGCTGGTCGGCAGCGGACGTGTCGCGGACCATCGCGGACGGCACGCGAACGCAGGCCCTGGGGCGACGCACCTTCGCGCACCTGCGTGCCTACCTCAACGGCATCGTGACGGTGACCGAGGCGGAGATCGCCGCCGGGGTCCGGCTCGCCGCCGAGCGGTCGCGCCTCGTCGCGGAGCCGAGCGGCGCCCTGGCCGTCGCGGCGATCGCGTTCCGGCGTGCAGAACTTGGTCTGGGCGATCGCGACGGCCCGGTCGTCGGCGTCGTCAGCGGCGGGAATGTGGATCCTGCGCAGTACCGCGCCTACCTCGAGGCGCCACTCCCTGGCTGACCCTCCTCGCGCTCGCGGGCGAGCCGATCCGCCAGCAACCCTTCACGCACCCGGATGTCGGCCATCTCGTCGGCCGCCCGGCGGTCCGACCGCCCCGTGTCGCGGGCCTCGGCTCGCATCCAGCCGAGCACGATCGCCATCACCTCCACGAGGAAGATGGCGTCTCCAGCCAGCCACATGATCCCGGCCGCGGCCTGCTGGTCGGCGAGTGCCGTCGGACCCCACGACCGCTGGAGCGTCGCGTAATGCGCGTAAAGCACCGTCGGCGCGTTGAGCAGCACAACCGCAAGGAAGGTGTTCTGCGGCATCTGGAGCAGGACATACAGGGCGCGCGCCGGGTGCGGCATCCGCCACGGCGCCGGATCGAGCGCGACCGCCGGCCACCAGAAGAGCAGGCCCGCGCCCAGGAATAATGCGTGCTCCAGGTCGTGGACCAGCGGGTCTTCCAGCGCCGCGTCGAATAGCGGCGAGAAATGGCTGACCCACATGACGCCCGCAAAGATCACCCACGCGACGACCGGGAACGCGAGGATCCTCGTGACACGCGAATGCAGGGCCGGGAGGATCCAGCGGTGGCGTGCCGCGGGAGAGACGAGACGCAGGAGCAGGGTGATCGGGGCGGAGCGGGCGAGCAGCGGCGCGGCGACCATGGCAAGCAGCAGGTGCTGGACCATGTGCACGGAGAACAACGTCGTGTCGTAGCGATCGATGCCGGACAGCAGGGCGAGGGCGAGAGCGCTCAGCCCTGCGACGAAGGCCACGGAACGGCGTACCGGCACGGGATTGGTCGGGTGCGCGGCATTCACACGTCGCACCGCCCACCACCACCAGAGGCCGGCGATCGCGATGGCCAGCGTCGGCACTGGCTCGAACGTCCAGCCGAGCAGGAGCGTCGTCGCCGACGGCGGCTCGGTCGGGACCTCACCGTGTGCCGCGACCGACGTTGCCGCCGCAAGCCAGGCCATCGCCGACAGCCCGACGATCGCGCCCCGGTCGCGGACCATGGAGCCGAGGTGACGGGAGAGCATCGGGTGCGTCATCATCGTCTGCATCGTCGCACGAAGCCCCGCTGGGAGCCGCGCGAGACAGCCACGCTCCGGGTATCATGGCGCCGGTCCGACCCTCGGGCGGTTCGGCCGCGATCTCCTTGACGGTGAGGCACTCGGTTTTCGGTGCTCGCCGACGCTCCGCTGAGGATCTGAATGGCGAGTCCCCCCCGAACCGGCCGCTTCGCGCTCCAGGCTCTCATCGTCGGTGCCATCGCGCTCGCGCTGGTGGGCCTCGCGATCGCCGCCGGCGTCGACCTCGTCGCGACCGGCCAGGGCCTCGTGACCGGTCTCTATCCGCCGAAGGCCGTCACCGTCCAGGGCGAGCAGATCCGCGACCTGTACACGATCGTGTTCCTCATCGCGGTCGCCATCTTCTTCCTCGTCGAGGGACTGATCCTCTGGACGGTCCTGCGCTACCGGCGCCGCCCCGAGGACGTGACGCTGCCGGCACAGACGCACGGCAACGCCATCGCCGAGGTGGTCTGGACCGTCGTCCCGACGCTCATCGTCGCGTTCCTGTTCGTCATCTCGTGGCAGACGCTCAACACGGTCGAGCTCGTGTCGGCCGACCCGCAGACCCGGGTCAAGGCCGTGGCCGGCCAGTTCCAATGGACGTTCGAGTACCTCGACGAGAGCGGTGAGAACACGGTCTACACCCAGCTCCTCCCGACCGGAGACGACGGCGGCCTGGTGCTCCCGGCCGGCCGCACCGTCCAGCTGAGCCTCGAGAGCCCCGACGTCATCCACGCCTTCTATGTCCCCCAGTTCCTGTTCAAGCGAGACGTGGTGCCGGGCCGGATCAACGTGTTCGAGATCACGATCAACGAGGCAGACGCCGGCCAGACGTTCCGCGGCCAGTGTGCGGAACTGTGCGGGGCTGGCCACCGATTGATGCTCTTCGATGTCCACGCGTACACGCCCGCCGACTACGACGCCTGGCTGGAGGCGACGATCGCCGAAGCCAACGCGAGTCCACCGCCGGCGCCCTCGGGTGCGCCCTCGGGTGCGCCGTCGGGTCCCGGGCTGGTGGTGAGCGCATTCAACCTGATCTTCGAGCCGACCACGCTGCAGGCGCCCGCAGACACGCCGTTCAAGATCGACTTCGACAACCGCGACCCGAGCATCCCGCACAACGTCGCGATCCACGAAGGCGGCCCCACCGGACCCGAGGTCTGGCAGGGCGAGATCTTCCCGGGTCCGGCCAAGAAGACCTACGACGTGCCGGCGCTCAAGGCCGGATCCTACGGCTTCATCTGCACGGTCCACCCCAACATGACCGGCACCCTCACGGTCAACTAGGAGCATCTCGTGGCGACCACCGTCCTGCACCCCGCCGCTCCGAGCTACCGCAGCAGCCTGTATGACTGGGTGACGACGACCGATCACAAGAAGATCGGGATCCTCTACGTCATCAATTCATTCCTGTTCTTCTTCATCGGCGGGATCCTGGCCCTGCTCGTACGCACGGAACTCGCGGTCCCGGGCCTGCAGTTCCTGACGGACCAGACCTACAACGAAGTGTTCACGATGCACGCGACGTTGATGATCTTCCTGTTCATCATCCCGATGCTCGCGGGCTTCGGGAACTACGTCGTCCCGCTCCAGATCGGGGCACCCGACATGGCCTTCCCGCGCATCAACGCGCTGTCGTTCTGGATGCTGCCGCTGGGCGGGTTCCTGATCATGCTGGGCTTCGTGACGGGCGGTGCCGCCGAAGCCGGTTGGACGTCCTACAGCCCGCTCTCCCAGGACCGGCCGCTCGCCTCGGACGGGGCCGGTCAGGACCTCTGGATCGTGGGTCTCGCGCTGGTGGGCACGAGCTCGATCCTGGGCGCCGTGAACTTCCTCGTGACGATCTTCAAGATGCGCGCACCGGGCATGACGCTGTTCCGGATGTCGCTGCTGACCTGGACGGTGCTCGTCACCGCGGTCCTCGTGCTGATGGCGACTCCGGTGTTCACGAGCGCGATCATCATGCTGTTCATCGACCGGAACCTGGGAGGGAGCTTCTTCGATCCGGCCAACGGCGGCGACGCGATCCTCTACCAGAACATCTTCTGGTTCTACTCGCACCCAGCCGTCTACGTGATGATCCTCATCGCGATGGGCACGGTCAGCGAGATCCTGCCCGTGTTCAGCCGCAAACCGCTGTTCGGCTACAAGGCCTTCGTGTTCGCGACGGTCGGGATCGGGGCGCTCGGGTTCTCCGTGTGGGCGCACCACATGTTCACGACGGGCGCGGTGTACCTGCCGTTCTTCAGCCTCATGACTTTCCTGATCGCCGTGCCGACCGGCGTGAAGTTCTTCAACTGGATCTTCACGATGTGGCGCGGCCAGATCCGTGTCGCCACGCCGCTGCTCTTCGCGCTCGGCTTCCTGACGATGTTCCTCATCGGCGGCATCAACGGCGCGTTCAGCGCGTCCGTCCCGGTCGACTTCGCCC
>CAZFXH010000348.1:0-6107 GCA_964522905.1 uncultured Anaerolineaceae bacterium | reverse complement strand
TGGGCTTCGAGCGCGGCGCGGAGGGCCTGGCTCGCGTAATGCAGGCGGGAGCCGGCGGTCCCGACGGGGATACCGAGGACGTCGGCGATCTCCGGCGACGACAGGCCGGCGTAGTGGTGAAGGGTGAGGATCGCCCGCTGTTCCGGCTTGAGCTGGCGGAACCCACGCTCGACCTCGTCCCGATCGGCGATCGAGCCGAAGTCGTCGGGCGCCTGGGACGCGTCGGCGTCGGCCGGGAGCAACCGAACGAGCGCTCCGCCACCGGGGCCCCGGCGCTCGCGCTTCGCGGCGGCGATGCTGGCACGCGCGATCAATCGATAGGTCCAGGCGTCGAAGCGCTCGGGGTCGCGCAGCCTCGGAAGCTCGTCCCAGATCGTGACGAGGGTTTGCTGCACCGCATCCTCCGCGAGATGGTGGTCGCGCAGGATCCGGTGGGCGATCGCGAACAGGCGGTTGGCCGACAGGCGGACCAGGCCCTCGAAGGCCTCTTGGTCGCCACGCGCGGCCCGTTCCACCAGGTCTCGTTGCACGATCGATCTTCTCCTGCGGCGCTTGTCGCGGAGTATGGGGAGGCCGGGGGCGCTGTCCTTCAAAGATTGCCGTTCCGACGCTGTGCACCGGGTGCACGCGCCCATCGACGAACGAGCTCACGCAGCAGCGGACCAGCGGACCTCGGACCGCGTGCACCGCACGCGTCTATCGACGAACGAGCCACCGGAGCAGCGAACCTCGGACCGCTGGTTCTCCCGACGGTGCACGGGACGCATATCGGGGGACTGAGCACGTCAAGGCGGACGTTCGTTCGCTGATAGCCGCACCGGGCGCACGCGCCGCGAGGCGGGACCGATTCTCGACGTTCTCAGGATGGTCTCAGGCCTTCGAACTGGAATGGCGGCCATGGACACCCCCGACGCCGCCCGCGCCAGCACCCCCGACCCCGCCTTCGTGGCAATCACGCCGGTCCGTCCGCCCTCCCCGGCCGGACCGTCCCTCCCGGCGACCCGCGCCGGCGAGCCCATCGCGATCCCCAGTGGAACGGCGACCTCCTCCCGTCCGTTCCGTGGTCGATGGCTCGCCGGCGTCTTCGCCGTCTCCATGCTCTCGGCGGTGGTGGGGTCGGTCGGGACGGTCGGGCTGCTCACGGGGTTCGTCGCCACGGACCGGGGAGCCGGCATGACCCCCGTGACCGCCACGAGCGCCTCGACCACCACGGTCAGCGTCTCGTCCGCGGACGCCGCGGTCGCCGTCGCCGAGTCGGCCAGCCCGGGCGTCGTGACGATCACCGTCGACTCGGCAGGGCAGGCTGGGTACGGGCCTTTCTCCGTGCCCTCGACCGGCGTCGGATCAGGTTTCGTCTTCGATGCCTCCGGCCTCATCCTGACGAACCATCATGTGATCGAGGGCAGCGACCGGATCACCGCTACGTTCAAGGATGGATCCGAGCTCCCGGGGACGGTCGTCGCCAGTGATGCGCAACACGACCTCGCGGTCGTCAAGGTCGACCCGCCCACATCCTTGCCGACCATCCCGATCGGGGACGCCTCGAAGCTGAAGGTCGGCCAGCAGGTGATCGCCATCGGCAGCCCGCTCGGCACGTTCACCGAATCGGTGACTTCGGGGATCCTGTCCGCCACCGGCCGGACGATCGAGGTCGGGTCGGCTGGCAGCCGCCGCACGACGACGATGACCGGCCTGCTCCAGACGGACGCGTCCATCAACCCAGGCAACAGCGGCGGACCGCTGCTCGATGACACTGGGGCCGTCATCGGGGTCAATTCCGCGGCCGCCCAGAGCGCGCAGGGCATCGGCTTCGCCGTCCCGATCGACGTCGCCGCCGACATCATGGCGCAGGCTCGCGCGAAGGTCGGGACGGCCTAGGCAACGCTGCGGGCGACGCCAGGCGCTGTTTTCGAAGGACCCCAGTCGCAAGATCGATGCCGGAACCGGCCCGGTGTGCCTTATGCTCCGGCCAGCCCAGCACTTGCGGAGGGGGGCCGTGCCGGATGATTCCCGTCACCTTCACCGCTTTGCGTCGCTTGATGCCGGGATGCCGCCCGATGGCCTGAGGCGCGTCGATCGCCTTCGGAGCGGTTTCGAGTTGCCCGACGCAACCCCATATGCCGTGGTTCCTATTCCGGTGCCAGGGGTCCCGACAACATGGTCCTGCCCGTGAGTGACGTTCCGGAACGCCTGGCCGCGCTGATCGACGAGCTCACGGGCCTCGGCTCGCCGATCGCGCGGTACGTGCGACCCGGATCGGCCGAGGGCGTGGTCCGGGCGGCCCTCGACTCGCTCCGACTCGGTTCGCCGGCCGAGCTCATCGACTGGTTCGGCCGGCAGGACGGGCCCGACGACGACGCGTATGAGCACGCCGATCCACGCGCATCGCCCCTGGAGCTCTTCCCGGGGGTGAGACCGCTGCCGCTCGACCAGGCCGTTTCCCTCTGCGTCGAGATGCGCGAGAGTTCGGAGGAGTTTGGCCTCGAAAGCGAACTGTTCTGGCGCAGCGCGTGGTTTCCGATCCTGGTGGGCCCGGGCAGCACGTTCGCCGTCGAGTGCCCGGCTGCGCCGGCGCCGGCGCCGGCGTCTGCAGTGGTGTGGCGAGCGCTGTCGCATCCGGGGCCGTCCGAAACGGGCATCGTGGCGAGCACGGTCGCCGAGCTTCTCGAGCGATGGCTTGCGGAGATCCGGGCCGGCAACGTGTACTGGCACGCGGACAGTCGGTCGCTCCAGCCCAGCGACGGCGAAGCCGTGCGACTTGAAGCAGCAGGCCTGTCCTGATCGACTGAGACTGGCTAACGCAGCCATGGTCTCGGCACCCGCCGGGGTCGATTCCCGATTCCGCGGCATACTGGGACGACCCTCATGGTCATCCCCGCCTTGCCATCCCTGCGCCGATCCCTCGCGCTGCTCCTTCTCGCGGCCCTCGTGGTCGTCGGCTGCAAACCGGATGGCGGGGGCGCGTCGCCCACGTCGGCTGCGACGATGGCGGTGGCACGGACCGGGGAGCCGGCACCGACCGCGACGGCGACCGGCGAGCCGGTACCGTCCGACGATGGCGCGACGGCCGGTGAGCCGCGGCCGAGTGCGACCCTCGAGGCGGCACCTAGCGCCGCCCCGACTCCGACACTCGAGGTCGCGCAGACCGAGCGCAAGCCCTTCGCGATGAACCTCTATCGCAAGGGCGACTTCGTGGCGCAGTACAACTTCGAGTTGTGCGTCGGGGCAAGCCTGCAGATGACCCTCAACATGGCGACGGACGACTCCCGAACATCCAGGGCGGATCAGCAGCGCCTCTGGGAGATGGCCCGTGACACAAGCTTCAGCCCATTCGGCGGCGCGAATCCACGCGGCTGGACGGCCACGCTGAACGACCTCGGCATCGGACCCTACGAGCTCGTCTCGATCCCCACGTTCGATGGCGCCCTGGACGTCGCCGCCGAGGCCATCCGGGCGACCAAGCGACCGGTCGGCCTCGTGATGTGGCGCGGCCGGCACGCGTGGGTGATGAGCGGTTTCGAATCGACCGCGGATCCGCGGGCGTTCGACGATTTCGACGTCACCGGCATCCGAGTCCTCGATCCCCTCTACCCCCACGGCAGCTCGGTCTGGGGCCCGAGTCCCAAGCCCAACAGCCTCGTCTCCCCCCAGACGCTCGCCAGGCAGTTCGTCCTGCGCGACAGCACGCGCGTGAACCTCGGCGTACCGCCCGGTTACCTGCTCGTCCTGCCCGTAGCCGAGGCCTGACCGCTTGTCAACGACCGTCGTCCCGGTGCCGGGCGGCCGCCTTCACGTGGTCGATGAAGGCAGCCGAACACGACCGCCCCTCGTGCTCCTGCACGCAGGCATCGCGGACCTGCGCGCGTGGGACGAGATCGTGCCCTCACTCGTGAGCGCCGGATATCGCGTGGTCCGCTACGACGCACGCGGTTTCGGGGCATCTCCCGCGGAAGACGTCGAGTTCTCCGATCGCGCCGACGTCATCGCCGTCCTCGATGCCCTTGGCATCGCTCGTGCTGCCCTGGTCGGCAACTCGAGGGGTGGCCGGATCTCCTTCGACACCGCGATCGAATTCCCGGATCGCGTGGTGGCCGTCGTCGGTGTCGCCGCCGGCCTTGGTGGTTTCGATGGCGAGGACACCGCGGAGGAGATCGCCCTCTTCGAACAGATGGAGGCGCTCGAGAATGCTGCGCAACCTGATGCCGACGCCATCGCCGACATCGACGTGCGCATGTGGGTCGACGGTCCGGGCCAGCCAGAGAGCCGCGTGGCACCTGCGATCCGAGAGCGGGTACGCGCGATGGACAAGCCGAGCTACGCACCGGGTCACGTGACGGGGCACCCCGTCCCGCTCGAGCCACCCGCCCTCGACCGGCTCGCGGAGCTGCGCTGCCCCGTGCTGGCAGTCGCCGGGTTGCTGGACGTGTCGGACGCCGTCCAGACAGCGCGCCACCTCGAGGCGCACGCTCCCGACGCGCGCGCCGTGATCCTGCCCCACGTCGCCCACATGATCGGCATGGAGGTCCCGGACGAGCTGACATCGCTGATCGTCGGGTTCCTGGCGCCCCTTCCTCCCTGGTCATGAACGCGGGCCGGGCGCGTGCGCTGCTCGCCTGCATCCTGGCCGTGGTCGCTGGGGCCTGCGGCGCCGTCGCCCCGAGCGGCATCGGACCAGCGGTGACCCAGCCGGTCATGCCCTCTGCCACGGTCCGACCGACGATCGTGCCGATCCCGGGTCACGAGGTGTACGGCTTCGTGCCGTACTGGGAGATGGATGACTCGATCGTCGAGCACGTCAGCGGCACTGATCTCACGACCCTGGGCTTGTTTTCCGTAACGCATCGGCGCGACGGGGCGCTCGACGACAGCCAGAACGGCCATCGACGGATCAGCGGCGACGTCGGTCGGCGCCTGACCCGGGCCGCGCAGGACCGCGGCACGCGCGTGGAGCTCGTGTACACGAGCTTCGGTCCGGACAAGAACCGCCACCTCTACACGGCGCCCGAGGCGCAGGCGCGTTGGATCGAGGTCCTCGTCGAGCTCGTGGACGAGCTTGGCCTCGACGGCGTGAACGTCGATGTCGAGCGCCTGCCCGTGGAGCACCTGCTCGATTACGGGAACTTCGTCGGCCGACTCCGGGCGGCCCTGCGGGCACGGCTGCCGGACGCCCAGGTGTCGGTCGCGACGCAGGCCAACGAGCTTGGGGCGGCGATGGCAGCCGCGGCCGCGGGCGCCGGGGCGGACCGGATCTTCCTCATGGGCTACGACTACCACTGGGCAGGGTCGAACCCGGGCGCCTCGGCGCCGATGGATCGGCTGGACGGGGAGCCGCGAGACCTCGTCTGGTCCCTCGACCTGTACGCGAGCCTGGGCGTGCCGGTCGACCGGACCATCCTGGGCCTGCCGCTGTACGGCATGACGTGGCCGGTCATCGGACCGGGCGTCGGGCAGCCATCGACGGGGCGTGGCGACACCTGGGTGCCGCGCTGGAATCTGGCGACCTTCGCGGATCCGTCGTTCGAGCCGACGCTCGACCCGATCCAGAGCGTGGAGTTCTATGCCGTGCCCATCCCGGGGGCGGCGCAGCCCTCAGCCGTGGGCGCCGGGGCGTCGGGGATCGGTGGATCTGCCGGAGGCGGCGGAGCCTCGCCCGATGGCGGGGCGAGCTTCGACCCCGCGCCCCCCGAGCCGGGCTGGAACGCCGTGTACTACGACTCGCCCCGGAGCCTCACGCCCAAACTCCTGTTGGCCGACGAACGTGGCCTTGCCGGGGCGGGTTTCTGGGCGATCGGCTACGAGCGTGGGGTGCCCGGGTACACCGAGCTGATCTCCACGTTCCGCGCCGGCGATCTCAAGGCGCCGTGAGGATCCCCCGCGTCTCCCGATGCACATCGCCCGCGTCCGGTCATGGGGTTTCCGGGTGATGCACGTCGGCGGCATCAAGCGACGGGCGGCGCGGCGGTGATGCAGCAGAGGTGCATCACCGACCAACCCTCGCTCCCCGCCCATAACTTGTGCATCGCCGACCAACCCTCGCTCCCCGCCCAGAACTTGTGCATCGCCGACAACAACGCGCCGTGACCGTCCGAACGGCCCACCAGCGACTG
>CAZFXH010000347.1:0-3248 GCA_964522905.1 uncultured Anaerolineaceae bacterium | reverse complement strand
TCCTCGGGGACGATGTAGCCGCCTTCGCCCTGGATCGGCTCGACGATGACCGCGGCGACCTCGTTGGCGGGCGCGAGCCTGTCGAACAGGACCTCGTCGAACCACTTGAGGTCCTCGACCCGGCCGTACGGCGCGTGGAAGACGCCGGGGAGGAGCGGCCCGAAGCCCGCGTGGTACTTCGCCTTGGAGGCGGTCAGGCTGACCGCGCCGTACGTCCGGCCGTGAAAGGCGCCCAGGAAGGCGACCACATACGGACGCTTCGTGGCAAAGCGAGCGAGCTTGATCGAGGCCTCGACCACCTCCGCGCCCGAGTTGCCGAGGTAGGCCCGCGCCTTCCCGGTCATGGGGGCGATCTCGGCCAGCCGGCGGCAGGTGTGCGCGTAGATCGGCAGGTAGAAGTCGGACGCCGAGAAGTGGATGAGCTCCGCGGCCTGTTCCTTGATCGCGGCCACGACCTGGGGGTGCGCGTGGCCGGTCGAGGTGACCGCGATGCCGGCGGCGAAGTCGAGGAAGAGGTTGCCGTCGATGTCCTCGACCGTCAGGCCGTCGCCGCGAACCGGGACGATCGGGTAGGCGCGAGGCAGGCTCGGGGAGGTCCATTCCTCATCGAACGCCACGTGCTCGCGGGCCTTGGGACCCGGCAGCTCGGTGACGATGTGCGGGAGGGGACGATCGCCGGCAAGACGCGACGCGGCCGATGACAAGGGGCACCTCGAGCGGGTCATGTGACGGCCAGACTGCATAGGGAGTATGCAGACTGGATGGTATGTTCGAGTATAGCCGAGCGCCCTGGGACGGGACCCGCTTGGGCAGTCTCGGCGGCCCCGCTTCAGTCGACGATGGTGTGGCTCTGCTCACGCAGGAACTGGGCGACGTAGTACATGGAGAGCCCCGCCTTGCCGGTCGACCCGCTGCCCTTCCAGCCACCAAACGCCTGCACCCCCGGCCACGCCCCGGTGGTCGCCCCGGCGCGGCGGTTGACGTAGACGGTTCCAGCCTGGATGCGATCGAGGAACGTCTGCACCTCGGCCTTGTCCTCGGAAAAGATCCCGGCAGTCAGCCCATAGATGGTGGCGTTGGCGAGGGTCAGTGCCTCGTCGAGCGAATCCACGGCGTGGACCGCGGTCAGTGGCGCGAAGAACTCGTCGCGGAAGACGCGGTGGTCGGACGGCAGCCCGCCCACGACGGTCGGCTCGACGTAGTAGCCGCGCGACAGGTCGCCATCGGCGAGGTGCTCGCCACCGGTGAAGACCTGGCCGTCGCGGCGAGCCTCCGACACCGCCTTCTGGTGTCGATCGACCGCCTTCTCGTCGATGATCGGTCCGAGCCAATTGGCGCGCTGCAGCGGATCGCCGATGACGATCTGCTCCGTCTTCTCGACGAGGCGCTGGACGAGCTCGTCGTGGACGGGCCGCTCCACGTAGACGCGGGAGTTGGCGGAGCATTTCTGCCCACCGAACCCGAACGCCGAGCGCATGATCCCCTCGGCCGCCTCGTCGAGGTCGGCATGGCGCGAGACGATGGCCGGGTTCTTGCCGCCCATCTCGACGATGCACGGACGCGGCCAGTCCTTCGAGAACGAGTGGAACAGCTTCATGCCGACGTCGTACGAGCCGGTGAACACGATGCCGTCGATGCCGGCGTGGTCCTGGAGCGCCTGCCCGACGGTGCCGCCCGGGCCCATGACCAGGTTCACCACGCCCTTCGGGACGCCGGCGTCGATGTACGCCTGCAGCATGTTCTGCGCCGACAGGGGCGACGCGCTGGCGGGCTTGATGACGACCGTGTTGCCGGCCATCATCGCCGCGCTCGACGGCCCGGTCGCCAAGGCCATCGGGAAGTTGAACGGCGATACGACCGCGAACACGCCGTGGGGGCGCAGGATCGACCGGGTGTGGACCGCCTTGTCGCCCAGGTTGTCCATCGGGTGGTCGTAGCCCCCGTTGTCCTCCATCGTCTGGGCGTAGTAGCGGATCAGGTCGGCCGATTCCTCGACCTCGCCGAGCGCCTCGATCCGGTTCTTGCCAACCTCGATGGCCATCGCGGCCGAGTAGTCCATCAGCCGGTCGCTGATGAGCTCCGCGGCGCGGCGCAGGATCTCCAGTCGTTCCTTCCACGGCGTGGCCGCCCATGCCGGCTGCGCCTGGCGGGCCGCGGCGATCGCGTCGTCGATGTCGGTGGTCGTACCTTTCGCGAATGTGCCAAACACGAGATCGCGGTCGATCGGCGAGCGGACCTCGAAGTTTGCCTGCGCATCGCGCCAGTCACCGGCGATGTAGTTGCGGTGATGGCCACCGAGCCCCGCCTTCACGCGGGTCACGGCCTCCTCGAACCCGCTGTGCATCTCCTCGTTGTCGGCGCGCAGGGTCGCGTACGTGATCTTGATGCGCGGCTTGGCCTCGGACGTCATGTCGGTGGATCCTCGTGTCGGGTGGCTCTCGCGCGTCAAGCGCGCCGGAAGGTTGCGGTCAGTCTACGTCGAGCGGAAGAGCTGCGACGACGGCCGCGAGGACGTCCGCCACTGCGTCGGGCTGCCGGCCGCCGCGTTCCTTCGCGGCGATCTCGATGTCAGCGATGGCGTGCTTCCCGGACAGGACGAAGATGCCGCGGAGGCCCGCCCGTTGCGCCGCCCGGACATCGGATCGGATGTCGTCGCCGACCATCGCGATGTCGGCGCGGGCGAGGTCGCGACCGACCTCCCAGCGGAGGTCGGCGATCGCCACCGAGAAGAACTCGGGATGGGGCTTGCCGATGATCCGGGCACGCTTCTCGGTCGCGAACTCGAGACCGGCGACGAACGCGCCGGAGTCGAGCGTGGGTCCCTCCGGCGTCAGCCACCACGGGTTTTGGTGCATGCCGACGAGCACGGCGCCGTTGCGGACGAGCCGGAAGGCGCGGTTCATGTTGTCGAAGGTGACCTCCTCCGGTGAGTCGCCGATGACCACGGCCGCCGCCGTCGCCCCACGGGTGCCCGCCTCCTCGTGGGTGAGCAAGCGCTGCCCGGCGAACTCGCTCTGGGCGTCTTCGGACGCGAGCACATACAACGGCGCCCCCGGGTAGTGCCGGGCGGTCCATGCCGCCGAGGCCGAGAGCGCCGACTGGAACCGGGAGGCCGGGATGGGCGCGCCGATCTTCCCCGACCAGCGGGCCAGGGTCGCCCGGCTGACCGCGGAGGTGTTCGTCACGATCCGGTACGGGAAGCCGCGCGCTTCGAGCTTCGCGACCGCCTCGGGTGCACCGGGCACCGG
>CAZFXH010000346.1:0-30679 GCA_964522905.1 uncultured Anaerolineaceae bacterium | reverse complement strand
GACGTGTCCGGCACGAGGATCATCACGACGTCGGCGTCCCGTACGGCGTCCGATACGTCGCTGACCCGCAGACCGGCTTCGGCCGCGAGCGCCCGGCTCTTGGAACCCGGCGCGAGCCCGACGATGACGTCGACCCCGCTCTCGTGCAGGTTCAGCGCATGCGCATGACCCTGGCTCCCATACCCGATGATCGCCACGGTCTGCCCGGCCAGGGCGCTCGGGTCCGCATCGTTGTCGTAGTACATCTTCGCCGTCATCGCTTGATCGCCTCCTCGATGGACCCGGACCCCCGCGCCATCACGACGGCGCCGGTACGGACCAACTCCTTGATCCCGTAGGTCCGAACCAGCGAGACGAACGTGTCGATCTCGGACTCCGTGCCGGTCACCTCCACGATGACCGAGCCGTCGGCCAGGTCCACGACCCGGCCGCGCGAGAGCTCGACGAGCCGCAGGACCTCGTCGCGGTTCGAATCGGTGGCCCGGATCTTCACGAACGCCAGTTCGTGCTCGACGGTCGGGTCCGACGTCACGTCCTGGACCTTGAGCACATCGATCAGCCGGTACAGCTGCTTCGCGGCCTGCTCCACGGCTACGTCGTCTCCGTGCAGGGTGATCGTCATCCGGCTCGTGTCCTCGCGGTCGGTCTTGCTGACGGCCAGCGAATCGATATTGAAGTTGCGCGCACGCATGAGGCTGGAGACCCGGTTCAGGACGCCCGGCCGGTTCATGACGATCGCCACCAACACGTGACGGCGGGTCTCGCCACCGCCCGGCAGCGAGCGAGGCGGCGGAGCGACGTGCGCCGGGACGGGCGGGGTCGCTCCCGTGGCCGGTGGCGCGTCGACCGGATGAGCGGGTATCCCTGTGGGCCCTGTCCCGTTCGAGCTCGGGTCACCGGTCATTCGTCCGCCCCGCCCCACTTCTCGATCAGGTCCGAGAGGCCCTTGCCCGCGGGCATCATCGGGAAGACGTTCTGTTCCTCCGCGATCTCGAACCAGATGAGGGCCGGTCCGTCGACCGCCTGGGCGGCCCGGATCGCGTCATCGACCTCGCCCGGTGTCCGGGCGCGGAACGCCGGGAGCCCGAACGCGTCGGCGAGCTTCGCGAAATCCGGCCCCGGCAGGCTCGCCGAGTGATAGTTGCCGGCGTAGATGATCTCCTGCCACTGGCGGATCATCCCGAGCTTCTTGTTGTCGAGCAGCGCGATCTTCACCGGGATGTGGTCGGCGACGAGCGTCATGAGCTCCTGGAAGGTCATCTGGAAGCCGCCGTCACCCGTGATCGCCCAGGTCTCGCGATCGGGCCGGCCAAGGGCCGCGCCCATCGCCGCCGGGACGGAGAAGCCCATCGTCCCGAGACCGCCGGAGCTCACGTGCGAATTCGGGTTGCGAAAGCCGGTGTAGCGCGCGAGCCACATCTGGTTCTGCCCGACGTCGGCGACGTAGGTCGCCTGGTGGTCGGTCAGCTCGCCGATGCGCTCGACGACGTAGTCGGCGGACAGCAGGCCGTCGCGCCACGCCCCGGAGCCGTGCCACGAGGACGCCTCCGAGTCGCGTCGCCAGTCGGCCAGCTGGTCGAGGTACTCGCGGCGCTCGTCGGCGCTCGTCTCGGGCACCATCGGGGTCAGGGCCTGCAGGACGCGCTTCGCGTCCCCGACGATCGGCACCTCGACCGCGACGTTCTTGCCGATCTCGGCCGGATCGATGTCGACGTGGATGATCCGGGCATACGGCGCGTAGGTCCGGACGTTGCCGGTCACCCGGTCGTCGAACCGCATGCCGATGGCGATGAGCAGGTCCGCGCTCTGGATGGCCCGGTTGACATGCTTCCAGCCGTGCATGCCCATGAAGCCGTAGGCGAGCGGATGGGTCTCGTCGATCGCGCCGATCCCGAGCAGGGTCCACGCCACCGGGATCGATGTCTTCTCGGCGAAGGCCTTGAGGTCGTCCCATGCCTCGGCGTGGAGGACCCCGTGGCCGGCGAGGATGACCGGGCGCGTCGCCGCGGCGATCTCGGTGGCGGCAGTCTTGAGCTGGCGACCGTGGCCATCGAGGTTCGGTCGGAAGCCCGGCAGGCCGGCGACGATCACTTCGTCGGTCGGGTGCTGGGCGCGGGTCTCCTGCTGGAGCGCGTCCTTGGTGATATCGATGTGCACGGGACCCGGCCGACCCGTCCGGGCGATGTGGAAGGCCTCGGCGATGACCCGCGGCAGCTCGTCGGCGTCGCGCACCAGGTAGTTGTGCTTCGTCATCGGCAGGGTGATGCCGTTGATGTCGATCTCCTGGAAGGCGTCCTTGCCGATGAGCGCGGACGGCACGTTGCCGGTGATCGCGACCATCGGCACCGAATCGAGCATCGCGGTGCCGATGCCGGTGACGAGGTTCGTGGCGCCGGGGCCGGACGTGCCCATGCACACCCCGACGGACCCCGTGACGCGCGCGTACCCGTCGGCGGCATGGGCGCCGCCTTGTTCGTGACGGACGAGGATGTGGCGCAGCTCGGGATAGTCGCCCAGGACGTCGTACAGCGGCAGGATCACGCCACCCGGGTAGCTGAAGAAGACATCGACGCCCTGACGGAGGAGGCCCTCGCACAGGACGTCGGCACCGATGCGCGTTCGCTTGAGGTCACGGGCCTCGTGCAGCATCCCCTTCTGGGCGCGCTCGACCGCCGCCGCATGCGCCGAGCCGTCGCCCGGCACGTGACTACGCCGCGGCGCGCCGGCCTTGCCCGGTGGTTTTGCGCGATCGGTCCTGGTCGTCATGGCTGGCCCTCGTAGTGACGGACATACAAAGACCCTCGCCTCCCGGCGAGGGTCCCTTCGGGTGATGCGTGGTTCGTGGCGCCTTAGCGTCCGTTCCTCCGCGTCCCTCCGTTCTCCCGCCGGGAGCCGGTAATGAGGCCAAGAAGGCCATCAAGCCCCAGAAGCGAGCGAAGAAGCGCGAGGATCGATACGTCGGAGAGCGGGTTCGGCTCGACGGGCACGTGGACGCGGCGACCGTCCGTCGTCATCACGACGGCGACCATCCGGCGATCCTGCCGATCGAAATGGCCCAAGCTGGCCTCCAACATGCTGCATCCGCCCGGTCGGGGCCGTGCGGTCCGCGCAGTCTAGCAGGCTTCGAGGACACGTCAACGCCCACCCGATGGTCCTGTCCGCGAGGGGCGGCGTCGATGTGTTCGGTCGGGTGGCCTTCCCGTGGGTCGTACGCTGCTCGCGTGGATCTGCCGTCGCTCGTCGGACGGGACCGGGAGCTGTCAACGATCCTGAGGCTCGTCCCGGACACGCGACCACGCCTGGGACCCGCTGCAGCCCTGGTCACGGGGGATCCGGGGCAGGGCAAGTCGAGGCTGCTCGCCGAGGTGGCCGTCCGGATCAAGGGCGTCGATCGACTGCGGGCGCAGGGCTTCGAGCCCGAGCGGAACGTGCCGCTCGCAGCGGCCGGGGAGCTGCTCCGGCGCCTCGCCCCGATGAGATCGCCGACGATCACCCTGGACCCGGAGCTTCCCGGCTCATCCATCGAGCCGATCCGCCTCTTCGAGCGGGCCGCCCAGGCGATGAGCGGGAACGGGCCGACCGTCCTCACGCTCGACGACGTCCAGTGGGCCGACGAGCTGAGCGTCGCGCTGTGCCACTACCTGTTGCGTGCGGCGGCGAGTGCGTCGCTGCCCGTGCTCGTCGTCGTCGCGGGCCGGGACACCCCGGCGATCGCCGCCTTCGAGGAAGCCGTACGCCGCGTCCTCGACGACGATCGCGTCGCCTCGATCGTGCTCCGACCCCTCGACGAGCAGGCTGGCATCACCTTGCTCCGGGAGGCCGCCCCCGCCCTGCCGCCAGCCGACGCCATCGAGGTCTGGCGCCGCGCGGCTGGATCGCCGTTCTGGTTGCACGCCCTCGCCGCCGGGACCGACAGGCGCGCACCCGATGTCGTTGCAACGCGGCTTCGAGGCCTGAGCGACGACGCCGGAAGCATGCTGGGAGCGATCGCGGTGGTCGGTCGGCCGGTCGGCGCTCGCGAGCTCGCGGACCTCCTCGGCTGGCCGGTCGAGCGCGCCGTCGAGACCACGCTCGCCCTCGTGGACCGAGGTCTGGCGGTCGAACGAGATGGTGGGCTGCAGATCGTCCACGACCTCCTGCGGGAAGCCGCTGTCGGCCGCCTGAGCCGGGACGCGCGCCGCGAGCTGCACCGGTCACTGGCTCAACGCCTCGAACGAAACGCCGGCGACGACGTCGCCCAGTTGCGCGAGGCGCTCGAGCAACGGCGCCTCGGCGGTCTTGCCGCGCACGATCTCGCGGAGCGGCTGCTGCGCTCGCCGCGGAGACGCTGGCTGGGGCGAGACGGACTCCGCGAGCTGGCGGCGATCGTGGATGAGGGCGCGGTCGGTACCCAGGCATGGGCCGAGCTGGCGGTCGAGGTCGCGAGCCTGGCCGTGGAGCTGAACGACCACGCATTCGCGCTCGAACGATGGCGCGACATCGCCGATCGCAACGTCGCGGCGCCGATGGAGGTCGCTGCGGCGCTCGGAGCGGCGAAGGCGGCGTTCGAGCTGGAGCGGGGCTCGGTCGCACGATCGTGGATCGACCGGGCGCGGGATCGGTCGCGAGGAATCACCACGCCCGCCCAGGAAGCCGCTCTCGACGCGATCGATGCCGTCGTCCTGATGTGGCTCGAGCACCGCCTGCCCGAAGGCGAGATCGTCGCCGAGCGCGCGGCACGGGCCGTGCGAGCGTTGATCGAGGGGGCCGGCGGGGCTCAGCATCTGGCTCCCGATGCGTGGCGGGCGACCCTCGATGCGTTGCGAGCCCGCTGGGACGCCTTCGTGCAGCGCGAGGATCGCGTGCCGGCGTCCCTCACCGAGGAGCTGCTGGTGGTCACCGCCCACGATGAATCCGCCCACCTCTTTGCGATCGTGCTCGCGGGCCTGGCTGCCGCGGCGGACACACAGCTCGACGTCGCCGAGGAGCGGTTCCGGCGGGCCTGGGACGAGGCACGTCGGCGGATCGTCCCAGCCGTCGCAGTCGATGCCGGGTTCTGGCTGGCCGTGACCCTGTTCGACACCGGCCGCCTGGTCCAAGCCGAGTCCGTGATCGCCGAGGTGCAGGCCTTGGTCGATCGGGCCGGCGACCACGGCAAGATCCGCGCCCGATCGCGCAGCCTGCCCGACGAGCTGCAGCTGCTCCGTGGCGACTGGTCGGCAGCGACTGGATCGCTGCTCCGTGGCGTGGAGGCTGCACCCGACGCCCACCGGCGGATCCCCTATCACCAGGTGCTGGCGCGCTGGACTGCACGCCTCCGGCCGAATGAACGAGCCACGGCATATCTCGAGGCCGGGATCGCCGACGCCGCGGCCGGGGGCTGCCCGCGTTGCGCGGCGGATTTCCATCTCGCGGCCGCGCAGGTGGCTGCGAGGATCGGCGAACGCGAGCTCGGACGGCGGCTGCTGGTCGACTGGGCGGTCGAGCGCCCGTCCCCGGACGCCTGGTCGATCATCCAGCGGCGCTGGACGGAGGCGCTCCTCGGGGACGACCCAGCTGGGGCGGCCAGGACCGCCGACGCGCTCGGGCAGCTGGTGCCCGACGCGGATGGCGTCGGCCGGCACCTGGAGGCGACCGTCATCCGGCTCGACCGGGCCCGGGTCCTGGCGACGATCGATCGGGGACGGGCCGCGGATTCATTCCGAGAGGCGGCGCGCATCGCCGCCGGCCAGGGTGCCCTGGCGCTGCAGCGTCTGGCCGAGCGGGACCTACGCGGGCTCGGGGTTCGCACCTGGAGGCGCGGCGCGGCTGGTGGCGCCATCGACGAGCTGACCGCACGGGAGCTGGAGGTCGCCCTCCTCGTGGCCCATGGCGATTCGAACCCGGAGATCGCCGAACGACTGTTCCTGTCGCGCAAGACCATCGAGCGTCACGTATCCAACATCCTGGGCAAGGTGGGCGTCCGGAACCGGGCTGAGCTGTCTGCGGTCCTCGCGGCCCGAGACGAAGCGGGGTCGGAGGCGGACATCGATCGCAATGAGGGAGTTCCCCGATGAGCCGGACACCCCTGCCGGCGCATCGTCCGTTCAGGTCGCCGGACGGCGACCGCGGACCGAAAGGCAGGGATCGAGATGGCGGCACGGAAGTCCAGCGGCACCAGGACCACGGCGCTCGGCGCGGCAGTGGTGTTCTCCATCGCGACGGCGCTCGCAGCCTGTACCGCGCAGCGGCCCGGAGCGGTCGCGGACCATTCGCTCGACACGGTCGAGCGGAACCGGGCGGGGATGGGCGTCACGCCCGCCGATACCAGCTATGACCAGGCGGAACGGAACCGCCTGACCATGGGTACCAGGCTCGACGCGAGCTATGACGCGGTCGAACGTTTGCGGGCCGGGCGCGTCGGTGGGTGATCGCGAGAGACCTGAGCTCTCGACACGTGAAAGGCCGCCGGCGGTGCCGGCGGCCTGATCTGTCTGGTGCGGGCTGTCAGAACGCGGTGTGGTCTTCCCAGCGATGACCTGCGTCGACGACCATCACCACTCCCACCGCATGCCGGCTCCCACCGTGAGGGCCAGTGATGCGAGGACCGTGAGTGCCCACGAGAGGCGAGCCAGGGTGCTTTTCACGATCGATCCCCTTCGAACGAAGAGCGGATCACCGGATCGGCGGCCGGGCGGTCTCCTGCGAGATCCCTGGCTTTGCGTCCCCGCCTCGCGACGGGTTTGCCCTGGACGACTTTGGTGTTTCGGACGGATGTCCGTTGTTTGCGCACTGTGGCGCATCCATCTGTGGATTCCGATACACCGGAAGTACCGGTACCCCTCGGCGTTCGGGGGAGTTGCCGGCGCGCACCAACGCCGGTTCAGGCCCCGACGGGAGGGATCCGGGCTCCGACGGTCGGGGGTCGATCCCACGCCCGCATGGCCGTGACGATCACGACCACGACCCCGAGGCCGATCAGGACGTCGCCGATGCTGAAGACGTTGGCGAACGGGACCCATGTCGGAAGGACGAAGATGTCCGTCAAGGGTGCGAGCACTGGGTCGGCGACGATGGCGCTGTTGGAGTAGGCCGTCGGGTGAGCCGCCCCAAGCGCGCTCACGGCCGCCGGATCCGCCGGCATGTAGCCACCGTTCGCGAAGATCGCCGCGAGGTTGCTCACGGCGCCGAGGGCCACTATCGGCATCCCGGTGACGGCGCGGTTGGCGAGGACGGCCCCGATGACCACAGCGGTCGAAACCATGTAGATCGGCGGGCCGAGCGCACCGATCCGGGCGCTCACGGGTTCCGAGAAGAGAACGACCTGGACGAGCAGGCCGGACAGGATGACCCAGGACCAGCGCAGCTGGATCGTCGCCAGGCCGGACAGCCGTCCACCGGCGGCGAAGCCGGCGAGAAGACCGATCAGGATCGCGTAGAGGATGAACATCGCAACCGTCTCGATCCGCTCAGCTGGCGATGTGATCGACTGTCATGCCCACGGGCGATGGCCGGAGCCCCTTTGCCGCACGGCGGCGCGTTTCCCGCATGGGGCGCTCTGCCATCAGCATCTCGGTCATGGACTCAGCGACCTGCGGCTTCGAGAACAGATACCCCTGACCATACTCGCATCCGAGCTCGTGGAGCCGGCGGTACTGGCCGGGATCCTCGATCCCCTCCGCGATGATGCTCAGCCCGAGCGTGCGGCCGAGCGCCACGATCGCGCCGGCGAACGCCCACTCCTCCTCGCTCTCGGCCGGCCCGATGAACTCCCGCGCGATCTTGAGGATGTCGACCCGGAACCGCCGCAGGTAGCCGAGCGAGGAATACCCGGTCCCGAAGTCGTCGATCGCGATCCGGACACCGAGCGCACGGATGGCCTCGAGTCGCGAGATGGTCGTCGTCGTGTCGTGGAACATCACGGTCTCGGTCATCTCCAGGACGAGCTGCCACGGGGTCAACCCGCTCTCGTCGAGGATGCTCTTGAGGTCGCTGACGAACGTGGGCTCCTGGAGCTGCTGGGCGGACAGGTTGACGGACATCGTCAGGGGTGGATCGCTCGCCCCGATCCTCGACCACGCCGCCGCCTGGCGGCAGGCCTCGGTCAGGACCCAGCGCCCGAGCGGCAGGATCATCCCGTTCTCTTCGGCGAGGTGCACGAACTCGCTGGGTCCGATCAGGCCGCGGACCGGATGGCGCCAGCGGACGAGCGCCTCCATGCCGGTGACCTCGGCGCTCGACAACGCGACGATCGGCTGGTAGTACACCGCAAGCTCGCCTTGTCCGAGGCTCCGCGAGAGCTCGGCGCTGAGCGCGTGCCGCTCCACGATCGCGGCATGCATGGTGGGCTCGAAGACCGAGACGCGGTTCTTGCCGGACGCCTTGGCCGTGTACATCGCGACGTCAGCGTTGCGCAGGAGCTCGTCGGCGCGTTCCGTCCCCAGCCGCGCGGCGGCGATGCCGATGCTCGCTCCGACCGTCGTGTCGTGCCCGTCGAGGGTGAACGCGACGCGCATCGCCTCGATGATCCGATGGGCGACAGCCTCCGATTCGGACAAGCCCGGGTCGTCCTCGAGCAGGACGGCGAACTCGTCGCCGCCCAGGCGCGCGGCGACGTCCTCCGAGCGAAGGACCGTACGCAGGCGTGCCGCGACGTCGAACAGCAGTCGATCGCCGGCGGCGTGCCCGAGCGTGTCGTTCACGACCTTGAAGTCGTCGAGATCGAGGAACAGCACGACGGGCATCTTCTCGGTCGGACGACTGATCCGGTCCACGACCTTCTCGAGGAACAGGGTCCGGTTCGGGAGGCCGGTCAACGGGTCGTGGTAGGCCTGGTGGCGGAGCTGTTCCTTGAGCCGTGACAGCTCCGCGAGCGATTGCTCGAGATGGCCGTTCTCCAGGGCGACCGCCGCCTGGTTGGCGAGCGTCTCGAGCAACCGGAGGTCGTCAACGCTGAACATCGTTCCTTCGGTGAGGCGGTTGCTGATGACCAACGAGCCGATCATCTCGGACTCGCCGCGCAGGGCCGCCACCATGTGTCGCGACAGGCGGCCATCCGGATGGCGCGTCTCCTCGAAGAACGCGGCGGTCGAATAGGCGATGCGCTCGTGGATCGGATCCTCGGCGTACTCGCGGTCCGGGACCATCACCTCGGCTTCGCGTTCGTGCCAGGAGCGGGTCCGAAGGCCCGCTTCTCCGGCGACGCGCGGGTACAGGACCACCTCCGCGAGCTCGGCGCGGAACATCGTCCGTGCGTGGCTGAGGAGGGCGACCAGCGTCGAATCGATCTCGGGGGAGTGCTGCAGGATGCGCGACGACTGGTAGAGCAGTTCCAGGCGTTCGTGCTTCTCGCGCTCCGACACGTACGCCTGATACGCCAGGAAGACCATCGCCACCGGCAGGATCAGCAGCCAGAGCATGGCCGGGCTGAGCCACAGGGCCGCCACCGCGAGGAGCGCGAGGCTCGTATTGGCCAACGCCACCATCAATCCGAACTGGATCATCTCGGGAAGCTTCCGGAACTGCGGGGCGCCACCCGAGAGCGTGATGACCGTGGCGATCGTGACCGAGCTGATGATGGTGGCGGTGGACGTCGCCGCGAAGGCCGCGAGCCATTCGCGCAGGCCCGGCATCCCATTGAGCGACACGAGCGCCGACACGATGCTGTACGAGACGACCGCGATCAACCCGAAGTTCGCGAGGTTGAATGCGACCTTGATCGGGCGCTGTCCGGTGGCGAGCAGCATGGCCGCGGCCGAGCCCGTCAGGACCGCCAGGATGTAGTCGGGCGGGGAGAGGAAGAACAGTCCGACGACGGCCGGGAACTCGCTCAGGGAGAACGAGTGGGTCTCGCGGCGGAAGTGGACCTCGACGACCTTCAGCTCCGCCAGCGCAAAGGCGATCGCGAGCAATGGCCACGGGATCTGGAGTGGGGCTTCATGGGCGGGAAGGCCGTGAAGCCGCGCGACGTAGATCGCGAGCGCGACAATGCTCAGGGTCAGCGTCAGGCCCCAGACACGCACGACGGCCGGGATCGGGCCCGCGTCCGATTGCAGCCGTCGCGTGGCCGGTCGGCGACGCAGGCGCTCCGCGAGCCGAGTCCGCAGGTAGGTGGCCCGGCCTCGGTCCGTTAGCCCCCGGATCCGAGTCGACACGTGTTGCCGCCCCCTATTTGTGTGGTCGCGTGAGGGAAGGTGATGACAGGAACGGTTGTACCTCCTATGGCGCCATCCGCAGGGCATCCGGATGTACTCCCCTGACTGGGACCATCGGCGTACCTCGGCTCGTTGGCGGGCCCCTGAGGCGAACCGCTGGTAGGCTGCATCCTCGCAGCCCGACCCCGCGTGGAGTACCGCCCGACTCATGACCAGGAGCGATCCCGTCACGCAGCCCCAGCCCCGCACCATCGTGGACAAGATCTGGACCGACCACGTGGTCAGCCAGGAGCCTGGCGCCCCGGCCGTGCTCGCCGTCGATCTGCACCTCGTCCACGAGGTCACCTCGCCGCAGGCCTTTACCGGGCTTCGACAGCGCGGCCTGACGGTCCGCCGGCCGTCGCAGACGGTCGCGACCGCGGACCACTCCATCCCGACGACGCCGCGCAACCTCCCGATGCTGGATCTGCAGGCGGCCGCCCAGATCTCCCGGCTCGAGGAGAACTGCCGCGAATTCGGGGTGCCCCTGCACGGGATCGGCTCGCCGTCACAGGGGATCGTGCATGTCATCGGCCCCCAGATGGGCCTGACCCAGCCCGGCATGACGATCGTGTGCGGCGATTCGCACACGAGCACGCACGGGGCGTTCGGCGCCCTTGCCTTCGGGATCGGGACGAGCGAGGTCGAGATGGTCCTCGCCACTCAGACCCTGCTCCAGCGCGATCCGAAGACCTATGAGGTCCGGGTCGACGGCCGGGTCGCACCCGGCGTCAGCAGCAAGGACATCATCCTTGCCCTGATCGCCCGGATCGGCGTCGGCGGTGGGACGGGTCACGTATTCGAATATCGCGGCGAGGCCATCCGCGCGCTGACCATGGAGCAGCGCATGACCATCTGCAACATGAGCATCGAGGGCGGCGCCCGCGCGGGCCTCATCGCCCCCGACGACACCACCTACGACTACGTCCACGGCCGGGAGTACGCGCCGCAGGGCGCGGCCTGGGATGCCGCCGTGGAGCGCTGGCGGCGCCTGCCCACCGACGACGGGGCCACCTACGACAAGTCGATCACGATCGACGCCAACGTCCTCGAGCCGATGGTCACGTACGGGACCAATCCCGGGATGGGCATCCCCATCACGTCTCGCGTCCCGTCGCCGGCGGACGAGCCCGATCCTTCCGCGAAGCGAGCCCTGGAGCGGGCGCTCGAGTACATGGATCTCCAGCCCGGCCAGGCGATCATCGGCCAGAAGGTCGATGTCGTCTTCGTCGGTTCGTGCACGAATGGCCGGATCAGCGACCTGCGCCTGGCCGCTGCGGCGCTCAAGGATCGCCACGTCGCGGCCGGGGTCCGGCTCATGGTCACGCCGGGCAGCGACGAGGTGAAGCGGGAGGCCGAGGCGGAGGGCCTGGCCGAGATCTTCAAGGCCGCGGGCGCCGACTGGCGCGAGTCTGGCTGCTCGATGTGCATCGCGATGAACGGCGACCAGCTGGCGCCTGGCCAGTACGCGGTGAGCACGAGCAACCGCAACTTCGAGGGCCGCCAGGGCAAGGGCGGCCGGACATTCCTGGCCTCCCCGCTGACCGCGGCCGCATCCGCGATCGCAGGTGTCGTGACGGATCCGCGGACGCTGCCCGGGATCGAGCATCTGGCCGCCGTCGGAGGTCGCTGACCCGTGGCCGAAGCATTCCGGATGTTCACGAGCCGGCTCGTCCCGCTCCACGCCGAAAACGTCGACACCGACCAGATCGTCCCGGCCCGCTACCTCAAGGTCACGGACAAGGACGGTCTCGCGGAGGCCCTATTCCGCGACTGGCGGTTCGAGGAGGACGGCTCGCTCAAGGACCCGCCGTTCGTACTGGACGAGCCCGGCATGGCGGGCCGCCAGATCCTGCTCGTGGGCGACAACTTCGGCGCGGGCTCGTCGCGCGAGCACGCGCCCTGGGCGCTGTCCGCGTGGGGGATCAGGGCGATCCTGTCGACCGGCTTCGCCGACATCTTCCGGAGCAACAGCCTCAAGAACGGCGTCCTGCCGATCGAGGTGCCGCCGGACGTCCACCAGCGGCTGTGGGACCTCGTCGAGCGTGACCCGGACGCGGAGTTGACGGTCGACCTCGCCGAGGAAGGCGTGCTGCTGCCGGACGGTTCGACGATCGATTTCCACATCGACCCGTTCGCGAAGCGGATGCTCCTTGCCGGGACCGACGAGCTCGGGTACCTGCTCTCGAGCGAGGAAGCGATAGCAGCCTGGGAGGCGGCGCATCCGCCCCGCATCGACACGCTCGCCGGAACACGCTGAGCCCTGCGTGGGACCAGGCGACACGTGACCCCTCAGGATCGCCCGGTCCGGAACCCGATGCGCTCGTCGGTCGTCTCCCCACCATGAACGAATCCCAGCGCACACGGCGCCTCGGCGTCGGCCTCCTGTCCCTGTCGCTCCTTCTGGTCGCCTGCTCGTCGGCCGCGGCACCATCGGCGTCTCCACCGCCGGCCAGCCCCTCTCCGGACGCCCCAGTGACGGCACCGCCCAGCGGCCCCGCGGACCCGAGCCTGGATCCCGGCGGCATCGGCGATGGCGGCAAGGTCGTCGTTCCCAGGCCCGGTCAGCTCGACGTTCGCGATGTGCCCGCGGACAGCCTCACCGCCCGCGTCGACGGGTCCACGATCGTCGTGACCGTCAGATGGTTCAGTGGCGTGGAGCCGTGCAGCATCCTCGACCAGGTCATCGTCACGAAGGGCGAGGGCTCGTACGCCATCACCCTGCGTGAGGGGCACGGGCCGCAGGACGTGGTCTGCATCGCGATCGCCGAGCTCCACAAGACGGAGGTCCCCATCCCGGACGTCGCCCCCGGCACGTACAAGATCACCGATTCGACCGGTGGCGCCGCTCCCATCGAGGTCACGGTCGGCTAGCGAGCGCGACCCCGTCCCCTGCCACCTGACGCTCCGGGCGGCGAGCCCGGGGTGTTCGCTCGTCCCGGCGCGTGCGCGCACCACTCCGCGACCTGTGCGACCATCCCGCCAGTGAACCCACTCGACCTTGTCGCCATCGTCCTGGTGGTGCTCGCCGTCCTGCTGGGGTTCCGATCGGGGGCCCTGCCCCAGGTCGGGGGTCTGCTGGGGGCGATCGGCGGCGGCGCGATCGTCGTGCTCTCCTTGCCACTTCTCATCGAGCCGCTCGACAACGTCACGACCGGACTGCGGCCGTACGCCGTGCTCACCCTGTTGCTGCTCGCGGTCGGGGTCGGGGAATCCCTGGGATCGAGGGTCGGACGGGCGATCGCCCGGGCGCTGGGAGGCGGTGTCCTGAGCGCAGCCGATCGCGTCGCGGGCGGGTTCACGGGTGCCGCCCAGGCCCTCCTGATCGTCTGGCTCGCCGGAGGCCTGCTGGCGATCGGCCCGATCCCGCGCCTGACCGAGGCCGCCCGGACCTCCACGGCGATCCGGACGCTGAACGCCGCGCTCCCACCGCCGGATGAGATCGCGACGGAGCTCGGGGCCCTCCTGGACGAGTCCGGGTTGCCCGAGGTCTTCGTCGGCCTGGAACCTCTGCCGCAGCCGCCGGTCGCCCCGCCCACCGACGTCACGGCCCGTGCGATCGCCAAGCTTGCCGAGGCGAGCACCGTCCGGATCGCGGCCGCGACGTGCGGGTTCGAGTCCTCGGGGAGTGGCGTCGTCGTCTCGAGCGACTACGTGGTCACCAACGCGCACGTGGTGGCCGGCTCCCGTTCCCGTGGCGTGCGGGTCACCGGCATCGCCGGGCAGGTGGACGCCGCCGTCGTCCTGTTCGATCCGGCCCTCGACGTGGCAGTCCTGTACGCGCCGGACCTGCAGGCCGTCCCGCTCCGCTTTTCGACGACTGAACCGACCCGTGGCGCGGTCGGCGCCGCCCTCGGATATCCCGGTGGAGGCAGCCTCACGGTCGTGCCGGCCGCCGTGACCGGCGCCTATCCTGCAACGGGCCGGGACATCTACGATGAAGCCACGGTGACCCGCCGGGTGCTCGAGCTCCGGGCGCAGATCGACCGCGGTGACAGCGGCGGTCCGTTCGTCCTTCCAGACGGGACCGTCGGGGGCCTGATCTTCGCGGAGGCTCGCACCGATCCGGACGTCGGTTACGCGCTCAGCCCGACCGCGGTCGCGACTCGGGTCGCCCCGGCATTCGGCCGCACCGGGCCGGTCGACACGGGGGCGTGCCTGCGCTGACCCCGAGCCACATCGCGAGGCGCGGTCACCGTGGGCCGCCACGTCCTACACTTTCCGTCCCGCCGCACCGCACGAGGACGCTCCCCGATGTCCGACGCCGCCCCGACCGCGCAGCACCCCTACGACCGGCCGAGCGACCCGGCCAAGCGTCACTCCGCGATCCTGACCGACGGGCCGGACCGTGCCGCCGCGCGCGCGATGCTCAAGGCCATCGGGTTCACGGACGAGGACCTGGCGAAGCCGCTCATCGGCGTCGGGACGACCTGGATCGAGACGATGCCGTGCAACTACAACCAGCGCCGGCTGGCCGAGCACGTCAAGGACGGGATCCGCGCGGCCGGCGGCACGCCCATGGAGTTCAACACGGTTTCGGTGAGCGACGGCGTGTCGATGGGCACCGAGGGCATGAAGGCCTCGCTCGTGAGCCGCGAGGTCGTCGCCGACTCCATCGAGCTCGTCGTGCGCGGGCATCTGCTCGATGGCGTCGTGTGCCTCGTGGGCTGCGACAAGACGATCCCGGGCGCCGCGATGGCCCTGGGTCGCCTCGACCGGCCGGGCGTGATCCTGTACAACGGCACGATCTATCCGGGCACTTACAAGGGCGTCCGCAACGCGACCGTCGTTACGGTGTTCGAGGCGATCGGCGCGTACCGCGCGGGCAAGATCACACTCGACGAGCTGTACGAGGTCGAACAGGTGGCGTGCCCGGGCCCGGGCGCGTGCGGCGGTCAGTACACGGCGAACACGATGTCGACCGTCATGGAGTTCCTGGGCCTCTCGCCAGCCGGGCTCAACGGTATCCCGGCCGAGGATCCGGCCAAGGACGACGCGGCGCGCACGACCGGGGAGCTGGTCATGGACCTCGTCCGCCGCGACGTGCGCCCCTCGACGTTCGTCACCCGCGCGTCGCTCGAGAACGGCATCGCATCGGTGGCCGCCACCGGCGGCTCGACCAACGGCGTCCTGCATCTCCTCGCGATCGCGCACGAGTTCGGCGTCCCGCTCGACATCGACGACTTCGGTGCGATCGCCGATCGAACCCCGGTCATCGCCGATATGCATCCGGGCGGCCGCTACACCGCCGCCGACCTGTACGACGCCGGCGGGATGGGACTCGTCATGCGCGAGCTTCTCAAGCGCGACGGCCTGCTCCACGGGGACGCACCGACCGTCGACGGCCGAACGATCGCCGAGATCGGGGCTGCCGCCAGGGAGACGCAGGGCCAGAAGGTCATCCTCCCCATCGACACGCCGCTGAAAGCCACCGGGGGCCTCGCGATCCTGCACGGGACGCTCGCGCCCGAGGGGTGTGTGGTCAAGCTGGCCGGCCATGAGCGACGGCTGCACCGGGGCCCCGCACGCGTCTTCGATTCGGAGGCGGCTTGCTTCGAGGCCGTCAAGGAACGCCGGATCATCGCCGGTGACGTCGTCGTGATCCGCTGGGAAGGCCCAGTCGGCGGGCCTGGCATGCAGGAGATGCTGAGCGTCACCGGCGCCCTCGTTGGCGAAGGCCTGGGTGACAGCGTGGCGCTCATCACCGACGGCCGGTTCTCCGGCGGGACGCACGGGCTGATGATCGGGCACATCGCGCCGGAGGCCGCACTGGGCGGCCCCATCGCCATCGTCGAGGAGGGCGACCAGATCGTCATCGACGTCGATCGGAAGGCGCTCGACCTCGACGTTCCCGCAGACGAGATCGCCCAGCGGCTGACGGCCTGGACCCCGCGACCGCCCAACTACCCGACGGGGGTCCTCGCGAAGTACGCGGCACTCGTCGGGTCGGCGTCGCAGGGCGCGGTCACGACCGGGCCTCGCATGGCCGCGAACCTGTCCGCGGGCGGCCCGGGCCGTTGAGCGGATCACTGAGCCGGTCGACCGCGGGGTGACGCACCGGCACATCCCGATCGGGATCAAGACCTCGCCGCAGGCCGTCGACTGGCCCACGCTCGACACCGCGTGGGCGCGCATCGGCGAGCACGACGTGTTCGAGTCGGTCTGGATGAACGACCACCTGACCGACGTTTCGCGCGAGCGCCACGGGGCCAGTCTCGAATCGCTGACCGCGATGGCGGCGCTCGCCCATCGCGTGCCCGGCAAGTGGGTCGGGCACGCCGTGCTGTCTGCCACGTTCCGCCATCCATCGGTCCTGGCCAAGGCAGCCACCGTCCTGGACCACGCCACCGGCGGCCGATTCATCCTCGGCCTGGGCGCTGGCTGGCACGAGGGCGAGCACGTCCCGTTCGGAATCCCCCTGCCGCCCATGCCGGAGCGCTTCGACCAGTTCGAGTCGGCGGTGCACGTGCTGCGCGCGCTGTGGTCGGAGGCGGCGACCACGCCGCCCGGTGTCACCCGCCCGGATCCGTTCTACCCGCTGACCGAGGCCACCAACGAGCCCCCACCCCTGACGCCCGGCGGACCGCCGCTCTGGCTCGGCGGGCAGAAGCGGCGCGGCATCGCGCTGGCCGCTGCAGTCGCCGATGGCTGGGCGTTGCCGACGGTCGTGGCACTTGGCAGCCCGACCGACCTCGCGTACTTCAGCGAACGGCGCGATGCGATCCTCGCCGCGCTCGAGTCGATCGGGCGAGATCCGTCGACGTTCGAGATCAGCGCGCAGATTCCGACCGGGACGACCGCCGAGGACCGCCGCTGGGCGCTGGACCAGACGCGCGAGGCGGCCCAGCGGGGGGCCACCCACATCATCCTCGGGATGCCGCCGCGACTCGGAGCGGCGGGCGTAGACGCGATCGCCCGCGAGGTCGCCGAGCCGTTCCGGGAGTCGGTCGCGTGACCGGCCCGCCCGGCCTGACGATCCGGACGGTCACCGTCGAGGCCGATCTGGAGCAGCTGGTCGCGATCGTCAACGCGACCAACCCCGAGTCCCCGACATCGCTCGATGAGATCCGCTGGAGCGACGCGACCTACCCGGGCACGACGCGCTTCCTCGCCGAGGTCGACGGGCGCGCCGTCGGGGCGGCCACGGTGGGCCGCATCTACATGTTCCCGCCCGAACACCCCGCCCTGTGGACGATCCTCGGCGTCGTCACCGAGGCGCGCCGGGCCGGTGTCGGCGAGCGCCTGCTGCGCGAAATCTCCGCGGTCGGAGCGTCACTCGGAAAGACCCAGCTGTACCTGCGCTGCGCCGAGGATCGCCCGGAGGCCATTCAGTTCCTGGCGCACCGCGGGTTCACGGAGTTCGAGCGGTCCAAGACGGTCCGACTCGAGCTCACCGGCCGTGCGGCGCCGACCGTCGCGCCGCCGCCCGGCATCGAGCTCACGACGCTCGCCGCGCGACCGGAGCTCGTCGAGGGCGTCCACGCCGTGGCCATCGAGACCTTCCCCGATGTTCCGGGCGACGAGCCCATGACCGTCGGCGATCTCGCCGAATTCCGGGCTCGCGACGTCGACCGGGCGTCGGTCCCGAACGACGCCTTCTTCGTGGCCGTCGCCACGGAGACCGGCCGCGTCGTCGGCTACGCCTGTCTCCTGATGCAGGCCGGGTCCACCACGGTCGCGTATCACGACATGACGGCGGTGCTTCGCGCGTACCGCGGCCGCGGCATCGCGCGGGAGATGAAGAACGCCACGATCGCGTGGGCGATCGAGAACGGCCTCGCCGCCCTGGAGACCGGCAACGACGTAGCCAACGCCCCGATGCGGGCCGTGAACGCCCGCCTGGGGTACGAGCCCCTGCCCGACGAGGTCCTGATGCGCGGTCCGCTGTTCGGCGGCATCATGGGCCGGTGACCGAGACCGAGTCCGAGAACGAGACCGAACCGACGCGGACCTCCCTCCCGCCGGATCCCGCGCTGTACGACTCGCCGCGTGCGGTCCGGGCCCGCGAGAAGGGTCTCCAGGCACCGTACATCGCCGGTGGCAACGACCCCGACCCCGCGGCCGGCCTCGCCGAGGATCGCCGCTATGTCCGTTTGCTGCTCGGGATGGCGATCGCGATCGTCGCCTCAGGGTTCGTCATCGGGACTCTCATCGCCCTGATCGGGCCGGCCGGCGGCCGGTGACCTCGGCCCGAGGCCAGTGACGCCGGCCGGCGCGATCCCAGCGACGACGTGGGCCGCCGCTCACGACTCGATGGTGGCGACACTGCGCGACCTGATCCGGATCCCGTCCATCAACCCGCCACCACCCGAGGCGCCGGACGGCGAGACCCGCGTCGCCCGGTACCTCGCGGACCGGCTCACGGCGCTCGGCCTGCGACCGGAGGTCATCGAGCCCGTCGCGGGTCGCGGTTCCGTCCATGCCCGCCTGCACGGCGACGGCACGGGCGGGGAGCCGTTCCTTCTGCTATCGCACCTCGATGTAGTGCCGGCGGCGGCGGATCGTTGGACGCATGACCCGTTCGCGGCGGACGTCGCCGACGGCTACGTCTACGGTCGTGGCGCGGTCGACATGAAGGGGATGATCGCGCTCGAGCTCGGCGTCGTCGCCCGGCTGGTCGACGAGGCGCGGGCGGCAGGCCTCGATCCCGCCACGGATCCCATCCCGGGCCTGCACCGCGACGTGCTGTTCACCTGCACGTCCGACGAGGAGGCCGGGTCGCTCGACGGCGCCCGCTGGATCGCCGCCAACCGACCTGAGTGGCTGCAGGCGGCCGGCGCCGTCAACGAGTGCGGTGGCGTGTCCGTGACGGTCGGTGGCAAGCGCCTGTACCCGATCCAGGTCGCCGAGAAGGGCTTCGCGCCATACCGGATCCACATCACGGGCACGTGGGGTCACGGTTCCATGCCGCGCGCCGACAACGCCGCGGTCCTCGCCGCCCGGGCGATCGAGCGCCTGGCCTCGCCCGGCTCGATCCGGATCACGCCGGTCATGACTCGCTTCCTGGAGGCGGCTGCCGAGGCCCTCCCCGGGCAGGCGGCCACGGTCCTGCGGCGGATCGCGACGGGCGGTATGGACGCGGACGCGACCGATGTCGCCATCGACGGCCTGTGCGACCCGATGTACGCCCGGGCCCTGCGCGCGCTGATCCGCGACACGATCAGCCCGGACATCGTCCAGGCCGGCGTGAAGTACAACGTTATCCCGGGCGACGCGGTGATCGAAGTCGATTGCCGGGTCCTGCCCGGCACCACCGAGCCCCAGATGCGCGCCGAGGTCGAACGCCGCCTCGGGCCCGACCTCCTGCCGGCGTGCGACATCGAGCTGCTCGTCTGGGGCGCGCCGGCCGAGTCACCGGCCGAGGGTCCGCTCTGGGACATCCTGGTCGCGACGCTGCGCGACCACGATCCGGACGCGATCCCGCTCCCGGTGATGGCCCCCTTCGCCACTGACGCCAAGGCGACCGCCACCCTGGGAGTCCCGACCTACGGCTTTTCCCCGCTGCGGCTCGACCCGGACGAGCGGTTCCTCGAGCGGTTCCACGGCGTCGACGAACGCGTCTCGCTCGACGCGCTGCGGTTCGGGTTGCCGGTCCTGTACGACGTGGTCCGCCGTTTCTGCGGGTGAGGGTCGACCGCGCCTGTCAGCGCACGATCGGCTCGTCGAGCGGGTCGTGCGAGACCCGGACGAGCTCGTCGCATCTCGTGCAGGCGAAGGTCACGCCGTCGGCCCAGTCACGCTCCGGATCGTGATCAGCCGGTGAGTTGTGTTCCGGCCGGCGCTCGAGCGTCGCCCACGACCCATCGTCGTGACGGTGCTGCACCCGGAGTTGGTAATCCGCCCTGCCGATCAGGTCCATCCCTCGATCCTCCTTCGAGCACGAAGCCTACTCCCCTACTCTTCACGCGGCGCCCGGATCAGGCGCCCCCGCCGACTGATCGCGTGGGTAGCCAGTGCCGCCACACCCATCGCCACGATCGCTCGCTCGGGGGTCGGCAGCGGCCGCACCGCAGACAGGAACTGCTCCGCTCGCGCACGGTCCACCACCCGCAGCACGGCATGCCCGCGCGGCGTCAGCCGGAGGATCTTCTGGCGGCGGTCCTCCTCCTCGGCCTGACGCTCGACGAGCCGACGCTTGACGAGGCCGTCGATGAGGCGGCTGGTCGCCGACGGCGAGCGGTTGATCGACTCCGCGAGCTCCCCGACGGTCAGCGTGCTGCCGTCGGCGAGGACGTAGAGGGCCGCGAGCTGCGTGAACCCGAGGCGCAGTTCCCCGAGCTGACTGGCAAAGCCGATCACGAGCTCCCGCCAGAGCGCGCGGCCCATCGCCACGCGCTCGCTGATCTGGCGAACGTTCCGGATCCGGCTCCCGGCCGCGAGCACGGGCGCCGAGAGGTCCTGCTCGAAACGGCGCGCGATCGTGCGCGCGGGCGCTGGGCGGTTGACCGTTCGGATGGGGCGCTCCTCGGGCATGGTCGGCGCAGCGTACGGCGTCCGGCGGAACGCTTGCAACGCTGCACGTGAATCGCTGCCGCGGACGACGTTCCGGCTACCCTTCGTCCGATGCCCAAGTTCGCCTTCATCTTTCCTGGCCAGGGCTCACAGACCGTGGGCATGGGCCGGGATCTTGCCACGTCTTCGCCCGCAGCCGCCGCGGTGTTCGCCGCAGCGGACGCCGCCCTCGGCGAGCCGATCAGTTCGCTCGCCTGGGACGGCCCGGCGGAGCGCCTGGACCTGACCGAGAACGCCCAGCCGGCATTGCTGGCCGCCTCGATCGCGATCCTCGAGGCACTCCGCGAGCGCTGGGCCGCGGACGGCCTCCCGGCTCCGACGCCGACCTTCGCCGCCGGGCACTCGATGGGGCAATACTCCGCCCTCGTCGCCGCCGATGCCCTGTCGCTCGAGGACGGCGTCCGGCTCGTGCGCGAACGCGGACGGCTCATGCAGGCGTCGGGGCAGGGTCGCGACGGCGCCATGGCCGCGCTCATCGGCCTCGACGACGCCCGGCTCCCCGAGCTCATCGACGCGGCCTCCGCGCACGGCACGTTTGTCGTGGCCAACCGCAATGCACCAGGCCAGGTCGTCGTGTCCGGCGACCGGGCCGCGATCGAGGCGGGCGCGACGCTCGCCAGGGACCTCGGCGCCAAGCGCGCCATCGTGCTGCCCGTCAGCGTGGCCGCCCACTCGCCGCTCATGGCGGAGGCGGCCGGGGCGATGCGCGTGACCCTCGCCGGGGTCGAGTTCCACGACCCGACGACCCAGCTGCTCGCCAACGCGGACGGTCGCCCGATCACGACCGCGGAGGGGGCTCGGGCCGAGCTCGTCGAGCACCTGACCGCCGGCGTGGACTGGGTCGGCGCCGTCCGGCACATGACGGACGCTGGCGTCACGACCTTCGTCGAGATCGGACCGGGCAAGGTCCTGACCGGTCTCGTCAAGCGGATCGCCCCGGACGCGGAGATCGTCCCCGCCGACGACCCGGGCTCGACCGACCGACTCACCACCCTCGCCGCTCGCGCGGCCTGACCGCCCACCTGGAGGAACGTTCACCCATGCGACGACCCGACTACGACCGCCGTGTCGTCGTCACCGGTCTCGGGGTCATCAGCCCCGTCGGCAACGACAAGGACACCGCCTGGCGCAACCTCACCAACGGGGTGTCCGGGCTCGACTACATCACGCACTTCGATACGACACCGTACGAGGCCAAGTTCGGCGGCGAGGTCCACGACTTCAGCCCGGCGGACTCGATGGATCCCAAGGCCGTCCGCCGGAGCGAGTCGTCCATGCATTTCGGCGTGGCCGCCGCGAAGCAGGCGCTGGCCGATTCGGGCTTCGAGCTCACGGACGAGAACCGGACCGAGGTCGGCGTCGTCTTTGGCTCCGGGGCCGGCGGCCAGCAGCTCTTCCTCGACCAGTTCGTGGTCCTCCAGGAGCGCGGGCCGCGCGCCGTCTCCCCGACCTTCATCGCCAACGCCCTGACCGATAGCACGTCGGGGATGATCGCCATCGAAACGGGCGCCATCGGCCACAACATGTGCGTCGTGTCGGCGTGCGCGACCGGCACGCACAACGTCGGCGAGGCGGCCGAAGCGATCCGGCGCGGCGACTGTGTCGCGGTCATCTCGGGCTCGACCGAGGCGCCGTTCATCGAGGCCGGCCACGCCGGCTTCTCCAACATGCGCGGCATGGGCATGCCACGCCCCGGGGAGCCGATCCAGACCGTGTCGCGACCATTCGACCTGACCCGCAACGGGTTCGTGCTCGGCGAGGGCGCCGGTTCGCTGTTCCTCGAGGACCTCGAGTCGGCCAAGGCGCGTGGGGCGAAGATCTACGGGGAGGTCGTGGGCTACGGCTCGGCGGCCGACGGCTGGGACATGGTCCAGCCGATCGATGCGGGCGTCGGCTCGGCGCGGGCGATGCAGATGGCCCTGGACCGTCGGGGGGTCCCTGCCGACGAGGTCGACCTCATCAACCCGCACGGGACGTCCACGCCGCTCGGCGACAAGCGAGAGGCGGAGGCGCTCCACACGGTCTTCGGCCCGCGCGCCGCGCGCGACGCGCGTTCGCTGGCGATCAGCGCGACGAAGTCGATGACCGGCCACATGATGGGCGCGGCCGGCGCCTTCGAGGCGTTCGCGACCGTGATGTCCGTCGCCGAACAGTGCGTCCCCGGCACCCTCAACTTCCGCGACGCCGACCCCGATTGCGACGTCTGGGTCGAGCCGGAGTCGTTCTCCTTCCCGATCCGCTACGCGCTCTCCAACAACATCGGGCTCGGCGGCCACAACGGAGCCGTGATCTTCAAGCGATACGACGGCGACTGACCGCCTCGTACGTCCCTACAATCGGGCCCGAGCCCACTTCGAGGTAGACCCGTGCCCGAACAGGACCCCGCCCGGCGGGCAGTGATCACCGGCCTCGGCGCCGTCATGCCCATCGGCAACGACTTTCCGACGTACTGGTCCAACCTCGTCGCCGGGGTGACTGGGACCCGCACGATCCAGAGCTTCGATGCCTCGGCCCACGAGGTCCGCATCGCGGCCGAGGTCCTCGATTTCGACCCGACCCGCTTCATGGACGCGAAGATGGCCCGGCGGATGAGCCGGTTCATCCATTTCGCGATGGCGGCCGGCAAGGAGGCCGTCGCCGACTCGGGCATCGATTTCGCGGCCATGAGCCAGGAACAGCGCGACCGCGTGGGCGTCGTCGTCAACACGGGCGGCGGCGGGATCGAGCAGATCATCGACGGCACGCACGTCCACGACAGCAAGGGCCCGCGGTTCGTATCGCCCTTCGCGGTCCCGGCCCTGTCGGGCTCGATGGGCGCCGCGATGCTGTCGATGGAGTGGGGCCTCACCGGCCCCGTCATCACCCAGGTCGCAGCGTGCGCCACATCGGTCATCGCCTTCCACGACGCCCTGCGTCTCATCCAGACCGGGGAGTGCGACGTCGTCGTCACCGGCGGCACCGAAGCTCCGATCTGGCCGATGGGTGTCGCGGCGCTCGCCAACATGACGGCGTTGTCCAAGCGCAACGACTCCCCAGAGACGGCTTCCCGGCCCTTCGATCAGACCCGCGACGGCTTCGTCCTGGGCGAGGGGGCCGGGGTCGTCCTCGTCGAATCGCTCGCCCACGCCCAGGCCCGCGGCGCCACGCCGGTCGCGGAGATCCTGGGCGGCGCCCTTACGGCCGATGGCTTCCACATCAGCGCGCCGGAGCCCACCGGCCGTGGGCAGGCGCGGGCGATGACCAGTGCCCTGCGCAACAGCGGCGTCGCCCCCGACGAGATCGATTACATCGTCGCCCACGGGACAGCGACGCCGCTCAACGACGTGACCGAGACGCGCGCCATCAAGGCTGCCTACGGCGATCACGCCTACAAGGTCGCGATCAGCTCCCCGAAGTCGATGATCGGGCATCTCGTCGGAGCAGCCGGGATCGCCAGCGCCCTGGCCGGCATCGGGGCCATCCGCGACGGGATCATCCCGCCGACCGCGAACCTGCGGACGCCGGACCCGGAGTGCGACCTCGACTATGTGCCCCTGACGGCCCGCAAGGCCAAGGTGGATACGGTCGCGGTGGACGGGTTCGGTTTCGGCGGTCAGAACGCAGTCGCCATCCTCCGATCCGTCGACTAGCGGGGTCGATCAGCCCGGGTCCGTGGCCGCCCGGAGTTGCTTCAGGACGGCCGGGTCGATCCAGCCGGCGGCTGCGGTCCGCTCTTCCAGGTTGGCGACCCCCATCCATGTAAGCAGCGCCCCGTCCCACGTCGCGTCCCAGTCCGGGCCCGCATCCCGAGGCGAGCCGATGCGGGTCACGCCGGCCACCGCTCCGCGGATGCTCGCCGCGAAGGTATCGTCGCGTCCCGGACCCCAGCCGGCGAGGGTCAGTCGCGAGCGGAGCTCCGCGGCGAGGGCTGGCTCGATCGGCACGAGGTCGCCGGGTTCGGGGCGTTCGGACAGCAGCCGCCAGATATCGAACAACCTGCGGATCTCGGATACCGGGTCGGCGTGGTCGTCGACCCGCAGGTCGATCCAGCGATCGGTCGTCCCTCCATACCCGCCACCCGCCCGAACGACGAGCAGCGCGGACGATTGGCGGCCGCGAGCGTCCCCGCCCGCTCGGTCCCCGGCCAGGAGCGCGTCGAGCAGTCGGTCGGGCAACGAGCCGGTCGCCGCTCCGAAGGCGGACAGCATCGCGTCAACGACCTCGGGACCGGCCAGGATGTTGCCCTGCACGGCGACGCCGTCCGCGACCCGTCCACCCGCCCAGACGAGACAACCAGAGCCCGTGTGGCTGGCCGACCCACCGTGGGCATCGACGATGCCCAGCTGCCGCTCCGACCGGCCCTCGTCGGCGGCGATCAGTCGTTCCAGCGTCGCCTGGGCGTTCGCGCCAAGCTCGAGGGCGACGAGCCCGTCGGGGCCATAGGTCACGTTCGCGAGCGCCTGCGTCGCGATCGCCCCGACGCCCGCCTGGGCCCACGGGACGACGGACCCGACCGCCAGGAACTTCGAGGCCACGGCCACGCCCAGGTCGCCGTTGGCGGGATCGCGGGCGACGATCGAGAAGGTCATGACAGCGTCCGTCCCTCGTAGCGCTCGATCGCGGCTACGAAGGCGGGACCGAGGGGTGTCGGAAGCTCGCTCGCGTAGTCGTAGCGGACCATCACGGATTCGCTCGTCGCCACGAGCCGCGGGGACTCGTCTGGCAGCCTGGCCGTCAAGCGGTGCTCGAGGACGAAGCTCGAACGGCCGAGGCGTATCGCGCGGGTCTCGACCGTCACACGTTCCCCGTGGAACACCGGCGCCCGATAGGTGATCCGGGCATCGGCCAGGATCAGGCTCTCGGCGCGCTCGTGACCGTGTGCGATCGGCTCTCCGGTCACGTCGTTCCAATACCGGATGCGGGCCATCTCGCAGTACGTCAGGTAGACCGCATTGTTGACGTGGCCCATCGCGTCCGTGTCCGCGAAACGCACGTCCATCTCCACCCGGTGGGCGAAGTCGCCGGGGAGGTCGCGCGAGTCGTCGGGCGTCGCGATCCGGGTGCGGCTGGGCGTCGAAGCCTGGAGGGTCATGTCGAGCGTCAGTCTGCGACCTCGACGACGAGGCTGCCGACCATCCCCGCCTCCGCGTGGCCCTCGACCGTGCACTCCACGACGTAGGTCCCGGGCTTGTCGATCGTGAACCGGATCCGCTGGGTCTGACCGGGTCGGGCGCCGGCGTCCACGTTGGCGAGACCCGCGACCTCCCAGTCGTGGAAGATCGGGTCGTCGTTCGTGAACTCCAGCACGACCGTCTCGCCCGCACGCACGCGCAGGTCCGCCGGGATGAACGCCACGTTCCTGGCCGTCACCTCGAGCCGAGTCGCCCCCACGTCGATGATCCGGTCGGCGGCCATGACCCCGCCGGCCACGCCGATCGATGCGAGCGCGATCGCGCCCAGGAACCAGGCCTCGCGCAGATGCCGCAGCGCTCCCCGCCTGGCGACGCCGCGGACCGCATCCGGGCGGGCGTCGTAGCCGCGCAGCCGCAGCGAGTTGGCCACGACGGACAACGACGACAGCGCCATGGCGCCCGCCGCCAGCGCCGGGGAGAGCGTGACCCCGAACGTCGGGAACAGCGCGCCCATGGCGACCGGGATGAGGAGCACGTTGTACGCGAACGCCCAGAAGAGGTTCTGGCGGATGACCGTCATCGTGGCGCGTGACAGTCCGATCGCAGCCGCGACGCCCCGCGGGTCGCCCCCGATGAGCGTGACGTCGGCTGCCTCGATCGCCACGTCGGCTCCCGTGCCGATCGCGATCCCGAGGTCCGCCCGGGCGAGAGCCGGCGCATCGTTGATCCCGTCGCCGACCATGGCGACCGTCCGGCCGCGGGCCTGCAGCCGCTCGACGATCGCTGCCTTGTCGGCGGGGAGCACGTCGGCCACGACCTGGTGAGCGGGGATCCCGACCTGGCTCGCCACGGCCTCCGCGGTCGCACGCGCGTCGCCGGTCACCAGCCAGACCTCGATACCGGCCGACGTCAGCTCGCGGACGGCTGGTGCCGATTCCGCCTTGACCGGGTCATTGATTGCGAGCAGGCCAGCGGCTCGACCGTCGATGGCGACGAGCGCGATCGTCCGCCCCGCCGTCGCAGCGTCCTCGATCGTCGCGGCGAGCGGTCCGACGTCGATGCCGCGGGCCTCGAGCAGTCGGTGGGTGCCCACGAGCACGTCCCGCGGTCCGGCGGTCGTCTCGACGGTGCCGGTCACCCCGCCGCCGACGATGGCAGTGAAGCCGGTGACCCGCCCGAACCCCAGCTCGTCGCGGTTCGCGCGGGCGACGATAGCGGTCCCGAGCGGATGCTCGCTCCCTCGTTCGAGCGCCCCGGCGAGATCGAGCACGTCGCTCCTGGTGAACCCGGGCGCGACGAGGACCTCGGCCACGGTCGGGCGCCCGCGGGTCAGGGTGCCCGTCTTGTCGAGCACGACGGCATTCACGCGATGGGCGATCTCGAGGGCCTCGCCGCCGCGGATCAGGATCCCGGCCTCCGCCGCGCGTCCGGTCCCGACCATGATCGCGGTCGGAGTGGCCAGGCCCATGGCACACGGGCAGGCGATGACCACGACGCCGATGAATGCGGTAAGCGCGAGCGTGAGCCGCGGCTCCGGCCCGACGACGAGCCACACCACGAACGTACCCGCCGCGATGAGGAGGACGATCGGGACGAAGACCTCGGCGATCCGATCGGCCAGGCGCTGGATCGGGGCCTTGCTGCCCTGGGCGCGGCTCACGAGCTCGACGATGCGCGCCAGGGCCGTGTCCCGCCCGACCCGGGTCGCGCGCATCACGAACGTGCCGGTCGTGTTCAGGGTCGCACCGATGACTTCGGTGCCGGCGACGACCTCGACCGGCATCGGCTCGCCCGTCAGCATGCTGGCATCGACCGCCGATGCGCCCTCGACGACGAGGCCATCGACCGGGACCTTCTCGCCGGGCCGGACACGCAGCAGGTCGCCGACCACGACCGATTCGAGCGCGACGTCCTCCTCGCGTCCATCCGTCACCCTTCGGGCAGTCGTGGCCTGCAGCCCGATCAGCCGGCGGATCGCGCCGGTGGTGCTGGTCTTGGCCCGGTGCTCCAGCCATCGACCGAGCAGGACGAGACCGATGATGATCGTGGACGAGTCGAAGTAGGTCTCGGGGTGGAGTCCGGCCTCGTGGATGACGTCGGGCACGAGCGTCACAGCGACGCTGTACAGCCAGGCTGCGCTCGTCCCGACCACGACGAGCGTGTCCATGTTCGCTGCGCCGTGTCGCGCGGCCCGCCACGCGGCGCGGTAGAAGCGCCGGCCCGCCCAGAACTGGATGACCGTGGCCGGCACGAGCGCGAGCCAGTTGATCGTTTCCATCGCGATGCTGGTTTGTGGGACGAACATCGCGACCATGGTTGCGATGGCGACCGCGATCGAAGCGACCGCCTGGCGAACGAGCGACCGCTCCTCGCGCTTGCGGTCGGCGTCGTCCGCCGAGAACTCCTCGAGCAGGGAGACGGGTGCCGCGCCCGGTTCGGCAGGGGCGAGCGTGCGGACGTCATAGCCTGCTGCCTCGACGGCGCCGACGAGGTCGGTACGACCGGCGATCTCGGGGAGGTAGCGGATCGTGGCCATCTCCGTCGCGAGGTTCACCGTCGCGCTCTCGACGCCGTCCGTCCGGTTCAGGAAGCGCTCGATCCGGTTGACGCACGACGCACAGGTCATGCCCTCGATGGGCATCTGGATCTCGACGGTCGCGGGGGTCCCCGCTTGATCGGTCGTCATACTCCAGGGGAGTATAGCAGGTGGTGCCTCGCGGGCCGCCGATCGGAGGGGCACACTTAGCGCCATGCCGCCCGTCGAGATCGCCGTGGTCACGCTCTCCGGACCGTGGGGCCCGTTCATCGTGGCCGCCACGGACCGTGGTGTGGTGGCGGCCGAGTCGGCCACGACTCAGGACCACCTCCTGGCAGGCCTGCAGCGGCGCCTGGGGGCGTTGGACGTCGTGGCGGATGGCCCTGCCGTCAACCTGCTCGCGGCCACCCTGCCAGCGATCAAGGCCCTCCTTGCCGGCGAGCCCATGGCGACCGCCGCGATCCCCGTCGACCTCCACGACCGTCCTCGCTTCGACCAGGTCGTCCTCGAGGCGGTCCGAGCCGTCGGCTGGGGTGAGACCACGAGCTACGGCGCGATCGCGCGTCAGGTCGGCGCCCCGCGTGCGTCACGCGCGGTCGGCGGCGCGCTCGGGCGCAACCCGATCTCGATGGTCATCCCGTGTCATCGGGTCATCGCGGCGGACGGCACGATCGGGGGCTACGGTGGTGACGGCTGGATCGACCGCGACCAGCACCTCGCTCGCAAGGAGGCGATGCTCCGACGCGAAGGCGTGACGGTCGCTCGGCGCGAACGCTAGGAACGCGGGATGGGGCGCATCGGGTAGACGCCGACGACCACCGGCGTGCGTGGGTCGAGCGAGAGCTCGTAGCCGATCTCGCCGCCACGCAGCAGCTCACCGAGGAGCCCGCCCTCCCGGGACGGCAGGCCGACGTACACGTGTCCCTGCGCGATGGAGACCTGGGTCACGTCATCGTCCCCACCATCGATCGCGAAGCGGCGTCGCAGCTCGTGCATCGGCACGTAGGGGCGGCTCTTGATGAAGCGACGGAGTTGCGGCGCGGTACAGCCGTTGGCGCGATCCTGGCCGTTGGCGCGATCCTGGCCGTTGGTCTGTCCAGCTCCGTGACCGTTGGGGCGCCCGTTCTGTGCCGGCGACGGCGCCGGGCGGCCGCGTCTGAGATCACGCCCGGAACCGGGTGCCCCGGGCGCGCCCTGGGTCGACACGGGCTGCGCGATCGCGGGCTGCGCGATCGCGGGCTGCGCGGTCGCGGGCTGCGCGGTCGCGGGCTGCGCGACCGCGGCGGCCTCAACTCGCGGGTCGGTCGTGGGCGGCCGGACCTCGTTGCCATTCGAACGCGGACCCAACGGCGCTTCTTCCGGCGTCGAGGGGGCGACGGCGGACGTGTCGACGGGCGCCGGCGGTGGCCCCGAGGCGGGACCTGGCGCATGGCGCCCGGGGTCGTGACGGTACCGGCCGCCTTGTTGCGATCGGCCGTGGTGGCGTCGACTCATCGGTGGGCGCACCCGGGATGGGCATCCCGGGCAAGTGGCTCGGCGACGGAACGTCGCCGTTGGATGGTGGGCATCGGATCTCAGGTGTTGGGCCGGGCCGTTTGGATACGGCACCGTCTTCGATGATACCGCAGGTGCCCAATGCTGCCGTCCCGGCGCTCAGCCCTCGACGACGTACAGCTCTCGCGGCGCTTCGTTGAGCACGATCGGCCCGTCTTCGCCGCACAGGACGATATCCTCGATCCGGGCTCCGTACTCCCCCGCGAAGTAGATCCCGGGCTCCACGCTGAACGCCATGCCGGGGCGCAGCGGCCGGTCGTTTCCGGCGACAAGGTACGGATCCTCGTGACCCTCGAGGCCGATGCCGTGCCCGGTGCGATGGAAGAACGCCTCGCCGAAGCCCTCCGCTTCGATCGGAGCGCGCGCCGCAGTATCGACGGCCTCACATGCGATCCCGGGACGAACGGAGCGCGTGGCCGCCTCTTGGGCGCCGTGGAGGATCGCGAACAGGTGCCGGAACCGCTCGTCCGGGCCGGCCGCCGGATCGCCCCCGGTCACCCACAACGTCCGGGTGATATCCGAGCCGTAGCCCCCAAGCGTGCCGCCGATATCGAGCACGATCGGTTCTCCCGCCCTGATCACCCGCTCGGACGCTTCGTGGTGCGGTGAGGCCGAGTTCGGGCCGGAGCCGACGATCGCGAAGTGGGCCTCCTCGTGGCCCTCGGCGACGAGCCGTTCGCGGACCTCGCGGGCCACGTCGGCCTCCGTCCGCCCGACCAGCCGGCCGCCCGCGATCTGGCCGACGACGCGATCCGCGGCCTGCGCGGCGAGCCGCAGGAGGGCGATCTCGTCGGGGTCCTTGACCATCCGCAGCT
>CAZFXH010000345.1:0-6127 GCA_964522905.1 uncultured Anaerolineaceae bacterium | reverse complement strand
GCCATCCAGATCCACCCGCTCGTCTGCACCGCGTTCAACGCGGACTTCGACGGCGACCAGATGGCGGTCCACGTGCCGCTCTCGACGGCCGCCCAGGAAGAGGCGCGGACGATGATGTTGTCGAGTTCGAACCTCCTCTCGCCCGCCGATGGCAGCCCGGTCGTCACCCCGACACAGGACATCGTCCTTGGCTGCTACTACCTCACCATGGACACGACGAAGCCCACGAAGTCGAAGAAGTCGGTGCGGTCGTTCTCGAGCGAGGACGACGCGATCCTCGCCTACCAGATGCGCGAGCGGACAGGCGCCGATCTTCACGAGGTCATCGACGTCGAGGTCCGGACGTGGGACAAGGAGTCGGAGTCGCTTCGCATCGAGCGTCGACGCACGACGATCGGTCGGGTGATCTTCAACCAGGTCCTGCCCGATGCCCTGCGTTTCCGAGATCAGGTCATGAAGCGTGCCGACTTGAAGGAACTCGTCGACCAGTGCTACCGCCAGCTCGGAGCGGAGGAGACCGCCCATCTGGTCGATGGGATCAAGGACGTCGGGTTCGAGTTCGCAACCAAGGGCGGGCTGACGATCGGTCTGTTCGACATCGAGATCCCGGCCGACAAGGGAGCCCGACTCGCGGATGCGGATCGCGAAGTCGCCGAGATCGACCGCCAGTTCGAGCGCGGCCTCATCACCGAGGACGAGCGCTACGAGCAGGTCGTCGGCATCTGGCAGGAAACGACAGGTGCCATGTCGGACGAGATGATGAAGTCGCTCGACCAGACCGGTCCGGTCGTCCTGATGACGGCGTCCGGCGCCCGCGGCAACAAGGGCAACATCGGTCAACTGGGCGGCATGCGCGGACTGATGGCCGATCCGTCCGGCCGCATCATCGAGGTCCCCGTGCGGAGCAACTTCCGCGAGGGGATGACGGTCCTGGAGTACTTCATCTCCACCCACGGCGCCCGCAAGGGCCTCGCCGACACCGCGCTGCGGACCGCCGACTCCGGGTACCTCACCCGGCGCCTGGTGGACGTCGCGCAGGACGTCATCACGCGCGAGGACGACTGCGGCACCGAGGAGGGGAGCTGGATCATCCGCTCCGAGTCGAGCGACGAGAAGAGTGCCTTCCAGCGCCGCCTCGTCGGTCGCCTCTCGGCGGCCCCGCTGCCCGATCCACGCGTCAAGCCCAAGAAGGGTGACGAGGCGCCGCTCCTGGTCGAGCGTAACGAGATGATCACCGAAGAGGTGGCGGCCCACATCGATGAGGCCGGCGTCGACGAGGCGCTCGTCCGTTCGCCACTCACTTGTGAAGCCCGCAATGGCGTGTGCCGCGCGTGCTACGGCCGCAATCTCGCCACCGGCGAGATGGTCGGCTCGGGTGAGGCCGTCGGGATCATCGCGGCCCAGTCGATCGGCGAGCCCGGCACCCAGCTAACGATGCGGACATTCCATACCGGCGGCGTCGCCGGCGGGATGGACATCACCGCCGGCCTGCCGCGCGTCGAAGAGCTGTTCGAGGCCCGCATCCCGAAGGGCAAGGCCGAGATCAGCCACATCGACGGCATCGTCGAGATCATCCGCGGCGACGGCTTGACCAAGGTCAAGGTCGTCTCGACGGAGGTCTACGACACCTCGCTCGCCCTGCCGAAGGGCGCCGAGCAGCTGGCCGCTCCGGGTGACGTGGTCACCCTTGGCCAGGTCATCGCCCGGGGCGAGACCGACGGCGCCACGGTCGACGTGACCGCGCCCGTCGGCGGGTTCCTCGTAAAGGGCGACGACGGCCTCGTAGTCCGCGCCGAGGACGTGGTGGAGCGCGAGTACCTCATCCCGCACAACGCCAAGGTCCTCGTGGAGAACGGTCAGGAGATCCGTGCCGGTGACCCGATCACGGACGGCCCGATCAACCCGCAGGAGTACCTCGACACCCGGGGCAAGGACGCGGTCCAGCGCTACCTGGTGAAGGAGGTCCAGAAGGTCTACAAGAGCCAGGGCGTCACGATCAGCGACAAGCACATCGAGATCATCGTCCGCCAGATGCTGCGCAAGGTGCGCATCGACCAGCCGGGCGACGTCGACCTGCTGCCGACGGAGCTCGTCGACCGGCTCGAGTTCGAGCAGCACAACAACCACGTCCTGGCCGAGGGTGGCGAGCCCGCCACGGCTCAGACGGTGCTGCTCGGCGTGACCAAGGCGTCGCTCAACACGTCGTCCTTCCTCGCCGCCGCGTCCTTCCAGGAGACGACCCGGGTGCTGACCGAGGCCGCCATCAACGGCGCCAAGGACCACCTGATCGGGCTCAAGGAGAACGTGATCATCGGCAAGCTCATCCCGGCTGGCTCGGGTGCACCGGCGAACGTCGCGGCCCGCAAGGCGCGCGAGCGCCAGGCGGCCCTCGAAGCCCTCGCCGGCGAGGCGCTCGAGGGTCTCGGTCAGGCCGAGTACAACCCGTTCCTCGAGGACGGGAGCGAAGGCGAAGCCGGGCCCGACGACGAGGCTGCCGGCCTCGCGCTCGCCGCGACCATCGCCGGTGGTCACACCGACGACGACGCGGACGGCGCGAACCCGTTCCTGGCCGAAGACGGCGCGGACGGGTCCGGGGCATCCGACGGTGACGCCGCGGACGAGGACGTCAATCCGTTCCTGGCCGAGGCCGAAGAGGTCCCGGCAGGGAAGGGCAAGGGCAAGGCCTAGCCCGCGTCCGAACCCCCACGATCCCACCGACGAGACCCCGGGCCACCGGGGTCTCGCTCGTTTGACACGTATTTCGGGCCGCTGCTAGACTCCGCCTTCGTGGCCTCGGGAGGGGTCCGCCATCGGCGCTCGCGCCGACGACCATCTCGACACCCATCACACCACCGGTCCCAGCCGGATCGGCCCTGCGGGGCGGATGATCGGCGACGCTTGGCCGGACCGCGGTCACTCGATGACCGCCACCGCACCCGCTTCGAGAACCGAAAGGAAACGTCTTCGTGCCGACGATCAGTCAGCTCGTGCGCCACGGCCGGCAGAACAAGATCAAGAAGGTCAAGGCGCCGGCCATGCGCAAGAACTGGAACAGCCTGCGACGCCGCCAGGTGTCGATCAAGGGCGCCCCGCAGAAGCGCGGGGTCTGCCTGCAGGTCCGGACGATGACGCCCAAGAAGCCGAACTCCGCGCTGCGCAAGATCGCGCGCGTGCGCCTGTCCAACCAGATGGAGGTCACGGCCTACATCCCGGGCATCGGGCACAACCTCCAGGAGCACTCGGTGGTCCTCGTCCGCGGCGGCCGCGTGAAGGACCTCCCGTCGGTCAAGTACCACATCATCCGCGGCACCCTCGACGCTGCCGGCGTGCGCGACCGCAAGCAGGGTCGCAGCAAGTACGGCGCCAAGGCTCCCGGCAAGGGCGGGGTCAAGTAGATGCCGCGTCGTACGAGCATCCCGCGCAAGACGAAGTACGAGGTCGTGCCGGCCAACCGCATCACGCATCGCTTCTCGGCGAAGTTGATGAAGGGCGGCAAGCAGAACCTTGCGGAGCGCATCCTGCGACAGGCCCTCGCCCGCGCGGAGGCCCAGGCCGGGCGTCCCGGCCTCGAGATCCTCGAGGCCGCGATGCGTAACGCCACCCCCATCATCGAAGTCAAGCCGCGCCGCGTCGGTGGCGCGACCTACCAGGTCCCGGTCGAGATCCGGGGCGATCGCCGCCTGTCGCTCGGTGTGCGCTGGCTCGTCCAGTCGGCCCGCAAGCGCAACGGAAAGAGCATGAGCGAGAAGCTGGCGGCCGAGTTCGTCGATGCCATGAATGGCCTCGGCGCGGCGGTCAAGCGACGAGAAGACACACACAAGATGGCCGAGGCGAACCGCGCCTTCAGCCATTTCAAGTGGTAGATCCGGGAGCGTAGGCAAACCGTGGCACGACAGGTTTCGCTCGGCAAGACGCGAAACATCGGAATCATCGCGCACATCGATGCCGGCAAGACGACCGTCACCGAGCGGATCCTCTTCTACACGAAGAAGATCTACAAGATCGGTGAGGTCCATGAGGGCGCGGCCACCATGGACTGGATGCCCCAGGAGCAGGAGCGGGGCATCACGATCACGGCTGCCGCCACGACGGCGTTCTGGGGCGACCATCGCATCAACATTATCGATACGCCCGGGCACGTGGACTTTACGGTGGAGGTCGAGCGAAGCCTGCGCGTGCTCGACGGCGCGGTCGTCGTCTTCGATGGCGTGGCGGGTGTGGAGCCCCAGTCCGAGACGGTCTGGCGCCAGGCCGATCGCTACGGCGTGCCTCGCTTTTGCTTCATCAACAAGCTCGACCGCACGGGCGCGGACTTCTGGCGCGGCGTCGATTCGATCAAGGACCGCCTCGGCGCGAACGCCGTCCCGATCCAGATCCCGATCGGCCGCGAGGACAAGTTCGAAGGCGTCGTCGATCTCGTCGAGATGAAGGCCTACTACTACGGCGACGACCAGGGGACCACGTTCGAAGTCGTCGATATCCCCAAGGACCTCCAGGCCGAGGCTGAGAAGCACCGCCACACGATGATCGAGGCCGTCGCCGATATGGACGACGAGCTCACGCGCAAGTACCTCGAGGGCGAGGAGCTGACGATCCCGGAGATCAAGCGCGGCCTCCGACTCGGGACCCTGACGACGCGGATCATCCCGGTGCTCACCGGCTCAGCGCTCCGCAACAAGGGCGTCCAGAAGATGCTCGACGCCGTCATCGACTACCTGCCCTCGCCGCTCGACGTGCCGCCGATGATCGGCCTCGACCCCAAGTCCGGTGACGAGGTCATCCGCACGCCGGACGACAGCGAGCCGTTCAGCGCCCTCGCCTTCAAGATCGCCGCGGACCCGTTCGTCGGGAAGCTGGCCTTCTTCCGGGTGTACTCCGGCACGCTCAAGGCCGGCTCCTACGTGCTGAACCCGACCAAGGACAAGAAGGAGCGCATCGGGCGCATCCTCCAGATGCACGCCAACCACCGCGAGGAGATCGAGCAGGTCTACGCCGGCGACATCGCCGCCGCCGTCGGGCTCAAGGACACGTACACCGGCGACACGCTGACGGACCCCGAGCACCCCGTGATCCTCGAGCGGATGACCTTCCCCGAGCCCGTCATCGAGGTCAAGATCGAGCCGAAGACCAAGGCCGACCAGGACAAGCTGGCGCTCGCCCTTCAGCGCCTCAGCGAAGAGGACCCGACGTTCCGCGTCCACACCGACCCGGAATCGTCCGAGACCCTCATCGCGGGCATGGGCGAACTGCACCTCGACGTCCTCGTGGACCGCATGATCCGCGAGTTCAAGGTCGCGGCCAACATCGGCAAGCCGCAGGTCTCCTACCGCGAGACCATCCGCCGCGCGGCGGAGGGCAACGGCCGCTTCGTCCGCCAGACCGGTGGCAAGGGCCAGTACGGCCACGCGATCATCAAGCTCGAGCCCTCCGAGAAGGGCGCCGGCTACGAGTTCGTCGACAAGATCGTCGGCGGCACCATCCCGCGCGAATACATCAAGCCCGTCGACGCCGGCATCCGCGAGGCCCTCGAGACCGGCATCTACGCCGGCTTTCCGGTGGTCGATGTGAAGGTGACCCTGTTCGACGGGTCGTTCCACGACGTCGACTCGTCCGAGATGGCGTTCAAGATCGCTGGTTCCATGGCGGTCAAGGACGCCTTCGGGAAGGCCGACCCGGCCATCCTCGAGCCGATCATGCGGGTCGAGGTGACGATGCCCGAGGAGTTCATGGGCGACGTCATCGGCGACCTCAACAGCCGACGCGGCCAGATCGAGGGCATGGAGAGCCGGGGCGGCTCGGTCGGCCACAAGACCCAGGTCGTCCGCGCGTTCGTCCCGCTCGCCCAGATGTTCGGGTACGTGACGGACCTGCGCAGCATGTCCCAGGGACGCGCGACGTCCTCGATGGAGTTCAGCCACTACGCCGAAGTGCCAGCGAGCCTGGCCTCGGAACTCGTCCAGAAGTCCAAGGTCTAGGGAGCACGACATGGCCAAGAAGAAGTTCGAGCGCACCAAGCCCCACGTCAACATCGGCACGATCGGCCACATCGACCACGGCAAGACGAGCCTCACCGCGGCGATCTCCAAGTACCTCGCCCTGAAGGGCTCGGCCGAGTACCGCGCCTTCG
>CAZFXH010000344.1:0-2251 GCA_964522905.1 uncultured Anaerolineaceae bacterium | reverse complement strand
CGCGGGGATCGGCATCTTCGTGACTGGTTTGTTCACCGTTCTCTCCGAGGCGAGTGTCCCGATCCACGACTGGCTCGGATCGCTGGAGTTCGGGCGCGGGGTCGGACCGCTCGCGGGCAAGACGATCCTCGGCACGCTCAGCTTCTTCGCGTCGTGGCTCGTCCTTGGGATGGCGTGGCGGACCAAGGAGCTCGACCTCCGACCGTGGTTCTGGATCGCAATCGTCCTGGGGGTCCTCGGTGCGGTGATGATGGTCCCGCCGATCTTCCAGGCGTTCGCGACGGAGTAGGTACGCAGTGTCGGCGCAACGAGAGCGCGGGCATGCCGACGGCGTGGCGGCGTGGGCGGCTGGGGTCGGGGTCGGCCTGATCGCCCTGATACTGACCTGGATCGTCGGGAACCGGATCGCGATGGTCGTGTGGGATGCCCCGGTCGGGCCGACCGTGGCGTTCGTCGGCGCGATCCTGATCGGGATCGTTGTGACGGTGGTCGCGGGGAACCGACTGGCTCGATCGAGCCGTCGATAGCGTCGGATCCTCCAGCGGTAGCGATTGGTGCGAACGGGACTCCGATCGCCTGTCCCCAGAGCGCTCCGACCTCATCTGTAGGATGCCGTGATGCGCGGTGTTCGCTCGACGTTCGCGTGCCTCGTCGCCGGGCTGATGCTGTCGTCCTTCGGATCGACGGTGTGGCTCGGCGGGACGGCCGTCGCCCAGACCCCCTCCCCCGAGATCTCCGTCGGTGATCCCGACGCCCAACAGCGGGACCAGATCGTCCTTTCCGGAGACGTGACGGTGCCCCGGGGCACGGAGGTCGGCGAGGTGGTCGTGCTCCACGGGACGGCGACGATCGCCGGCGTCGTCCGGGGCGACGTGATCGTGGTCGATGGCCTGATCTCTGTGACGGGGCAGGTGAGCGGAAGCGTCGTGAGCGTGAACGGACCGTTGACCCTCGGACCGAACGCCCAGGTGCTGGGGGACGTCATCGCGCGCGACCGCATCCGCATCGAGGCCGGCGCGAGCGTGGGAGGCGACGTCCGCGAGGGCGCGGCATTCACGTTCCGAACGCCGATCGAGGTGTTCGGTCCGTTCGGGGCATGGCTCGCCGTCGGGACGTCGACGCTCCTGCTCGGGGCGCTCCTGTTGTTCTTGGCGCCGCGAGGCGCCGAGGCCGTCGCGGCGGCGGCGCTCGGGTCGCCCTGGGCTGCTGTGGGGATCGGGCTCGCGGCGTCCCTGGCGCTTCCTCTCGCCGCGGCACTCGCCGTGCTCACGCTGGTCGGACTGCCCCTCGGCCTGGCGTTGCTGCTCGGCCTGTTCCTCCTCTACTCAGTCGGCTTCGCGTGGAGCGTGTTCGTCGTCGGACGGGCGCTCTGGCATCTGCCTCGCTCGCGATGGGTCGCCTTCGCGATCGGGTGGGCGATCGTCGCGGCCGTCTCGGCGATCCCGGTGGTCGGCGCGATCGTGTGGTTCGCTGGGGCCGCGTTCGGATTCGGAGCGATGACGATTGCCACCTGGCGGGCCCGGGGTGCGGGCGGGCGCCATCGTTCGGGTGGGAAGATGCCGACCGAGCGCTCGGCCGTCGAGCCGGCGCAGCCCGAGCCGATCGTGATCGAACGGACGGCGCCCGAGGGGACGGGGTTATGAGCGAAGCCGATCGGTTCGAGCAGCTTCGAACGGTGCCGCTGTTCGCCGGCTTGAGCGATGAACGGATCCACCGCGTCGCCGAGGCTGCCACGCCGTTCGAGGTCGAGCACGGCTACGTCCTCGCCGAGCGCGGACAGCCCGGGTCCGGCATGTTCGTGATCCTGGATGGGATGGTCGAGGTCGACGTGCCGAACCACGAGCCGCTCACCCTGGGTCCGGGGGAGTTCTTCGGCGAGCTCTCACTCCTGACCGACGCGCCGAGGGTCGCGCGGGTCAGGGCGACCAGTCCCGTTCGGGGACTCGCGATCGGCAGGACGGTGTTCACTGAGCTGCTGCACGACGAGCCGGGCATCGCGGTCGCGATGGTGCCCGTCCTCGCTCGCCGCCTCGTCGAGCTCGAGCAAGGCTAGCGCCGGCGACGGAGCAGGATCAGGCCCAAGACCGTTCCGACCGCCGCGCCGAACGCCGCCGCCTGCGCCGTGTTCATCAGCACGCGCCCGCCGTCTTCGATCGTGACCTTCGGCGACAGCAACAATCCGGCGAATCCTCCGGCCTCGATGCGCGCCTCGCCCGCCAGCACGGACTGGGTTCCGCCCTGCCGGATCGAG
>CAZFXH010000343.1:0-4431 GCA_964522905.1 uncultured Anaerolineaceae bacterium | reverse complement strand
CTGCTCAAGGCGTCCCAGTAACCTCGTCGCCGGCCCGCGCCGGCTGATCGCTTCGCCGCTCCCCGACCGGGCGCCATCGTGGCACCCGGTCGTTGCTTGTCAGCGGTCGTCCGTGTCGAGCCAGATCGTGAACGGGCCGTCGTTCGTGAGCTGGACGGCCATCTCCGCGCCGAACTGCCCCGTCTCGACCGTCACGCCGAGCGTCCGTAGCGCGGCCGCCATCCGCGTGTAGAGCCGCTCGGCCTGCTCGGGTGACGCCGCGCCGGTGAACCCCGGCCGCCGGCCACGTCGCGTGTCCGCGAAGAGGGTGAACTGCGAGACCAGCAGGACGGCGCCGCCGACATCCGTCAGCGAGCTGTTCGTGCGTTCGTCGGCGTCCCGGAAGATCCGCAGCTCGACGATCCGCCGCGCGAGCGCGTCCGCGGTGGCCTCGTCGTCCGTCGGCCCCACCCCGAGCAGCACGACGAGGCCGCCATCGATCGCCCCGACGACGTCGCCCGCCACCGCGACCGTCGCGCCGCTTGTGCGCTGGAGCAGCGCCCTCACCCCTGCTTGGCCAGCAGATCGGCGCGCCAGTCGCCGGCCTCCGCGAGCAGACGGTCGCGTGAGGCGCCATGGGTCGTGACCACATGGGCCTCGACACTGGCCGGCACCAGCAGGTCGTAGTCCCGGACGCCATCCGGATTGATCTGCCCCTCGCCGCGCAGCATGATCACCGGGATCCCCGTCGTCTCGATCTCCGCCATGAGCCGATGGGCCAGGTGCTTGGGCAACGAGGCCAGGTGCGTCATCCGGTCCCGCGGGATCGGGGGCTTGCCGTCGTTGAGGCCGTACTGGTAGCCCTCGTCGGCGAGCGCCCGGATGAGCCGGATCTCACGGCCCATGTCGCGGCCGCGAACGAACAGTGCCGAACCCACGACGAAGACATCGACACCCTGCGAACCCGCGAACTCGGCGGTCTCGCGATTGATCCCGCCATCGACGTGGACCTCGCCGCCGTACAGCTTGTGGCTCAACAGCTCCCGGGCGCCGGCGGCCTTGGCCGCCAGCACATCCTTCATGAACGCCTGGCCGCCGAAGCCCGGCTCGACGGTCATGATCAGGACGATGTCGAGAAGCTCGGCATAGGGCTCGAGCGCCGACAGCGGCGTCCCCGGCTTCACCGCGAGGCCCGCCGCGCGACCCGCGGCCTTGATGGCCTTGAGCGTCGGCGCAATCGCTTCCTCGATCTCGACGTGGAACGTGACGGAGTCGCAGCCGGCGTCGAGGTATTCCTCCATGTATCGGCCGGGTTCGCTGATCATCAGGTGCGCGTCGAACGGGAGCCGGGTCCGCGATCGCAACGCCTTGATCGTCTTCGCACCGAACGTCAGGTTCGGGACGAAGTGGCCGTCCATGACGTCGAGGTGCACGCGATCCGCCCCGGCCCCGTTCACGCGCCGCACGGCGTGCGCGAGGTTGCCGAGGTCGGCGTCCAGAATGCTCGCCGCGATCCGTGCCCGCCCGGTGCCCCGCCCCGTCTCGGTCTCGCTGGTCATCCCTCGCTGCCGACCATGACCGGTGCCGCCTCCTCGCTGCGCTCCCCGCGAAGGGCGGCGGCACTCTCCCGTTCGAGGCGCTCCCGACGGCGAGCGACGGCGGGGGCGGGCGGTTCTCCGGCACGCTCCGCCGCGAGCTGGCCACAGGCCGCTCCGACCTCCTGACCACGATTGCGGCGGATGGTCGTGCTGATCCCCGCGTCGATCAGCACCGCGGCGAAGCTCTCGATGACCGGCATCGGGCTGGCCTGCCACGGTGTGTGGGCGACCTGGTTCATCGGGATCAGGTTGACGTGCGCATGGTCGCCGCGCAGGAGGTCCGCGAGTGCCTGGGCATCGAGATCCGTGTCGTTCACGCCGCCGATCATCGTGTACTCGTAGCTGATCCGCCGGCCCGTCACGCGGGCATGGTCGCGAGCGGCATCGATCACTTCAGCCACGGGCCAGCGACGGTTGAGTGGGACGAGCACATCACGAAGGGCGTCGCGGGCCGCGTGCAGCGATACGGCGAGCGTGAACTGCGGTCCCAAGGCCGTGAGACGGCGGATCCCGGGCACGACCCCAGAGGTGGAGACCGTGATGTGCCGCGCCCCCAACCCGAAGCGCCTGGGGTCGTTGAGCGCCTCGACCGCCGCGAGGACCCGGTCCAGGTTCAGCAACGGCTCGCCCATCCCCATGAACACGATATTCGTGAGGCGCTTCCCGTCGGCGGCCAGCCGGCGGGCGGCATGACGAGCCTGGTCGACGATCTCGGCAGTCCCGAGGTCCCGCCCGAACCCGAGCTCGCCCGTGGCACAGAACGGGCAGCCCACCGCGCACCCGGCCTGGCTCGAGATGCACAGGGTGTGCCGCTCGCGCGACGCTCCGCGGGCCGGGTAGTGCATCAGGACGGACTCGATGAGCTGGCCGTCTTCGAGTCGATGAAGTGCCTTCTCCGTCAGGCGACCGTCCGCGACGCGGAGTTCGGAGTCGTGGACCGTGTCGAGCCGGAAGTCGCGCGCCAGCGCCTCACGCAGGGTCGCCGGCAGGGTGCGGATCTCCCCGGGGTCGGTGACCCCGCCATCCTTCCAGATGGCATCCGCGATCTGCCGCGCACGAAAGGACTGCTCGCCCTGCGCCTCGACCCAGTCAGCGAGCTCCTCTGGGGTCAGGCCGGAGAGACCCGGTCGCGTGTCGGTCGTCACGATGTCAAGGCTAGCGCAGGCGGGTCACAGACCCCGGAAGCACGCTGCTTCCCACGATCGATGGCCGGCCCCTGACGAAGTCGGCCCAGGGCATCCGCTTGCCGCCGGCGGCCTGAACCTCGTGTAACACCAACCGTCCGTCGCTCGTGGCCAGACCCAGCTGGTCGACCCGCCCGGCGCCGGGCCCTCCTCGTTCCACGGAGGCGTTCCAGACGACGACCCTCCCGCCGGGGGCGTCCACGAACGAACCGGGCCAGGGTTGATAGGCACGGACCTGCCGCTCGAGTTCCTCGGCCGGCCGCGTCGGATCCAGGCGGCCGTCCTCGCGGGTCAAGGGACGCGTGAGGGTCGCGCCGCCGGCGTCCTGCGGCCGCGCCTCGCGCTCGCCACGGACCCAGGGACCCACGTTCGCTTCGAGGAGCTCCGCTGCGACGGCCGCCAAGGCCGCCTCGAGCCGCGGAGTCGTCTCGGTGCCGTCGAGCGCCATGGGCTCCTGGGCGACGATCGGTCCCGTGTCGAGCCCCTCGTCCATGCGCATGAGCGTCACGCCGGTCTGCGTGTCGCCGGCCAGGATGGCCGCGGGAATCGGCGTCGCGCCTCGATGCCGTGGCAACAGGGATGGATGCAGGTTGAGGGCGCCGTGCCGCACCGCGAGCAGCTCAGCCGGGACGATCTGCCCATAGTCCGCGAGGACGATGACCTCCGGCTCGAGAGCGAGGACCTCCGCGATCGACTCGGGGGCGCGCAGGCGCTCGGGCGTCAGGACGGTCTCGATGCCCAGATGGCCGGACGCGTCGTGGATCGATGTCCTCGTGAGCTCCTGCTTGCGCCCGGCCGGCCGTGGTGGCGCGGTGACCACGCCGACCAGGCCGAGCTCATCGTGCGACTCGAGGCGCCGGAGACTCTCCACGCCGAACCCGCCGCTACCGATGAAGACGGTCCGCACGCGCATGTCGTCGGCGCGCGTGGAGGTCACGCCAGGGCGCCCGTCGCCTCGCGGACCTCGGCGTCGTCCTCGTTGCTCTGGTCGACCGCCATCAGCTCGTCCATGGAGTCGAGGTAATCGATGTAGAGCTTGCCCTCGAGGTGGTCGAGTTCGTGCTGGAGCGCCCGACCGAGAAGCCCGGAGCCAGCCACCTTGATCTTCTTGCCGTGCCGGTTCTGGGCCACCACCCACACCTTCTCCCGGCGCGTGACGTACGCGACGTACCCCGGGATCGAGAGGCAGCCCTCGAGATCCCGGTCGTCGCCCGTCGAACGGACGATGCGCGGGTTCACGAGCTCGTGGAGCGTGTTCTCGACCTCGATGACGCAGGCCTGGAAAGCTTCACCGAGCTGGGGTGCGGCCAGGCCGACGCCGGGGGCGTCGCGCATCGTGTGGGCGAGGTCGTCCAGCAGCTCGTGCAGGTACTTCCCGAAGCTGTCGACCGGCAACCCTGTTAGGCGCAGTCGAGGGTCGCCCAGCAAGGCGATGGGGCGAACGGTCATGCGCGAAGTATAGGAGCGCGGGCTGCTAGACCGAGGTCGGCGGCTCCGTCTTCCTGGTCGTGTCGGACGGGTCCTCGGGATCGCTGCCGAGGGGGTCGCTGCCGAGGGACTCGCGGGTGCCTGCGGCCCAGGCGCGTGACTTCTCGGCAAGCCGGCCGCTGGCCTCTGCCGTCGCCTCGCCGGCCTTGTGTGCGAACGGGGCGGCCTTGTCGGCCGCGGTC
>CAZFXH010000342.1:0-9600 GCA_964522905.1 uncultured Anaerolineaceae bacterium | reverse complement strand
TCGCGGGTCATCTCATCGAGCGCGCCGAACGGTTCGTCCATGAGCAGGATGGCCGGCTCGAAGGCCAGCGCGCGGGCGATCGCCACGCGCTGCTGCATCCCTCCCGAGAGCTGGTACGGGTGGTGGCCGAGGAAGTCGCCGAGTTCGACCAGGTCGAGCATCTCCCGAGCCCGCGCGGTGCGCCGTGGACCGTCGTAGCCCATCAGTTCCAGGGGGAGCTTCACGTTGTCCTCGACGGTCCGCCAGTCGAACAGGACCGGCGCCTGGAAGACCATGCCGTAGTCCCGGTCACGGCGCGCCCGCGCCGCAGGCTTGCCGTTGACCTCGACCGAGCCGGCAGTAGGCGCGACCAGATCGCCGATGACGCGCAACAGCGTCGACTTGCCACAGCCCGATGGACCGATCAGCGAGACGAACTCGCCGCGCCGCACGGCGAGGTCGATACCGGACAGCGCGGTCGTCACGACGACGCCGTCCCGAGCGAACGTCTTGTCCACGCCTGAGATCCGGACGACGGTGTCCGTGGGGGGACCCGGGGCGCCACGCGTCGCGTCGGTCATCGGCAGGCCCCGAGCACGGACATCAAAGCTCCGACACGGCCGCGCGGCCGCGCAGCACGACCATCTCGAGCAGGCGGATGAGCGCGAAGAACGAGACGCCAAGGAGCGACGAGACCAGGATGGCTCCCCAGAGCTTCTCCGGGCTGGTGATGTACGACTGATTGAAGTTGATGATCGCCCGCCCCAGGCCGTCCGGGATGCCACCTGGCCCCTCGCCGATGATCGCGCCGACGATCGAAGCCGTGGCCGCGATCTTCAAGGCGGTGAAGAGGTACGGCAGGGATGCGGGCAGGCGCACCTTGCGGTAGATATCCCAGGCCGACGAGGCATACGACCGCATGAGCTCCAGGGCACGCGGGTCGGGCGAGCGCAGCCCGCGGATCATGGCGATGGTCACCGGGAAGAACGTCAGGTAGGTGGCGATGATCACGACCGAAGCGACGCTCGGGCCGAACGCGTACACGACCATCGGCGCCAACGCAACGATCGGGATCGTCTGGCTTGCCACGACGTAGGGCACGAAGGCCCGCTCCGCCAGGCGCGAGTGCACGAAGATGGTGGCCAGGACGAGTCCGAGCCACGCCCCGACGAGGAACCCGATGGCCGCCTCGCGCCAGGTGTAGAACGCTGCTCCTGCCAGGAAATCGCCCAGACTCTGTTCCGAGCCGCGCTGCACGGGCTGGGCGAGGACGCCCAGGATGTTGAACCAGTGCGGCAGGTTCAGGTCGTTCGCGAACGACCACCGGAAGGGCGGCGTGTGGAACACGTCGATCCCGAGCCCGAGAGCGTTCGGAAACCGCCACGGAACGCCGCCGAGGAACTTGACGCCTTCCCAGGCGACGAGGACGGCCAGCGCGAACGAGCCGAACAGCAGCACCTGCCGGCGCCTCGAGTGGCCACGCGGAGAGGCCGTCGCGGCGGCGACCGTCATCCGATGATCGAGCCCGCGATCGTCGCCACGCGCCTAGCCCGTGACCGCCTGGTCAGCGATCTCGAGCGCGGCATCGATGATCTCGAAGCCCGCGGCCAGCTCCTCCTCGTTGATGCACAACGGCGGGTTCGTGTGGATCGAGTTGTTGGCCAGCATCGTGTACAGCCCGTGGTCGCGGAAGTACTTGCCGATCGCCTTCATCTCGTCGGACGTGCCGTTGAACGGGGTCAGCGGCGTCCACGGGTCACGCGTCCGGACGAGGTCCAGGATCCCGAACAGCCCGAGGTTCCGGTGCGCCCCCACGGAAGGATGTCGAGCGGCCAGCCGTTCGTGGTGCTCGCGCATCCGCGCGCCGAGCCGCGCGGCGTTGTCGATCAGCCCGTCCTCCTCGTATACGCGGATCGTGGCCAGCGCAGCCGCCAGCGAGACCGGGTGCGATGAGTAGGTCAGCCCGCCGTAGAACATCTTCTGGTCGAAGTACTCGGCGATGTGCTGGCGCATCGCGACGCCGCCGAGCGGCAGGTAGGACGACGTGAGCCCCTTGGCCATCGTCATCAGGTCCGGGACGACGTCCCAGTGGTCGACCGCGAACCAACGCCCCGTCCGCCCGAAGCCTGCCATGACCTCGTCGCAGACCATCAGGATGTCGTTGCGGTCGCAGATCTCCCGGACGCCCTTGAGGTAGCCGTCGGGCGGGATGAGGATGCCGTTCGTGCCCACGATCGTCTCGAGGAAGACCGCGGCGATCGTGTGCGCGCCCTCGTAGCGGATGACGTCCTCGAGGCCTTGGAGCGATTCCTCCACGGGACGGGGTTCCGCCTCTCCCCAGCGATGCGTGTCCGGGTAGCGCACCACGCCGACAAGGCCCGGCTCGTTGGCGAGCCGGCGCGGGTCGCCGGTCAGTGTCATCGCGCCCATCGTCGCGCCGTGGTACGAGCGGTATCGGGCGAGGAGCTTGTGTCGTCCCGTGAAGTGGCGCGCGAACTTGATGGCGTTCTCGATCGCCTCGGCCCCGCCGAGGGTGAAGAACACCTTGTCGATGTCGCCCGGCATGATCTCGGCCAGCTTCTGCCCGAGGCGAGCGCGAATCTCCGTGGTGAACGCGGGATGGACGAACTGGAGCCGCGTCGCCTGCTCGGTGATCGCATCGACGACGCGCTGGTCGCCGTGGCCGATGTTGACCGACATCAGCTGGCTGTTGAAGTCGAGGATCTTCCGACCCTCCGGCGTATACAGCCACACCCCTTCGGCGCGGTCGATCGCGATGGGGTCGATCGCGCCCTGGATCGACCACGACGTGAAGGTGTGCCGGCGGCTGAGTCCGACGATCTCGTCGGTCGTCATCGTCCCGGGTGCGGTGCCGATACCCATGACTCCTCCTCTGCGCCCGCGGGCGCGAAACCGATTACAGCACATCCGGCGTCCGCGGGAACCGTCCGCGCCCGGACGACGGTCAGCCCGCGAGGATCCGCTCACTCAGGAGCTGCAGGCTTGCGGTCGCCTCCGCGGCCATCGCGTCGCGCACGGCGAGATCGAAGGGAACTGGCGGGCGCGTCAGGCGGTCCGGCAGCGCAGGGTCGTCGAAGGCACAGACGAGATCAGGCCGGCCGAGCCGCCTCATGAGGTTGCGGTTCTTGTCGGTCGTGCTCATGGACACGGACGGGATGCCGAAGCTGACCGCCACGACGGTCCCGTGGAACTTGTGGCTGAACAGCATCGTGCACTCCCCGATCGCGCGTGTGAGCACGTCGAGGTCGTCCGACGCGACGCGCTCGACATCGTCGAGCCCGACCTCGTCGAGCGCGCGCTCATCCCGGGCGCGCACGTCGTCAGTGGAGAGCACGATCGTGCGCAGTCGATATCCGAGCTCCCGGCCACGCGTGGCGAGCGCCCGGACCGCGGTGTAATCGTCCCCGCCCTCGCGCCAGCGGACGATGATGCCAAGGATCGGCGGATCGCTCGGGCGCTCCACGGGCGGCAGGGGCAGCGCGAACACGAGGTCCGCCGACGACGCGACCTCGACCTTGGGCCGGAGGTGCTCGCGGATCCAGGCCGCGCTTTCCGGATCGCGGGCCGTGATCGAGCGGACATTGCCGTGACGCAGGAACGCGGCGAGCTCCGCGACGACCTTCGGCTTCGCCGGTCGCCACGTGGGCACCCCCACGCCGATCACGTGGACTGGTCTCCGCAGGTAGTCCGTCAGCCAGTAGCGGTCGCTCGAGGCCCATGGGATGACCAGGTCCCCGCCGCCGATGACGATCGCGTCGTACTCGCGGACGACGTCGCGGACGGGCCGTTCGAAATAGGGCCGGGTGGCCGATTCGAAGACCACACCGACATCCGCGACGTCCGCCAGGTGCCGGCGGAATACCTCCAGGAACAGCTCGTCCCCATAGTTGCCCGGGCCGTAGAACCCGACCAGGCCGACGTTGGGTCGCGTTCCGGGCGCCGCCCTTGGCAGGGGCTCCGGCGGCCAGCCCACGAGCGCGAGGTCGGGCGCGACGCGCCGGGCGGCGCGGCCGGCGACGCGGCGGACTCGGGTGGGGATGCGCACCGCGGCATCATGCCAGTTCATCCCATGGTGCTACCGTTTGGGCTCCACGAACCGACCCGAGAGGCATCCATGGACCGTGCCGGCTTCCGCGACTGGCTCCAGCGCTACCTCGATGCGTGGCGCCTCAACGATCCGGTCGCGATCGCCGACCTGTTCAGCCCGGATGTCCGGTACGCCTACGACCCGTTCGGCGAGGCCGTCGTGGGGCGCGCCGCGATGGTCACGTCCTGGCTGGACGACCCCGACGAACCGGGGTCCTGGCAGGCCGACTACGAGGTGCTCGCCATCGATGGCGACGTGTTCGTCGCCCACGGTCGGACCCGCTACCTGACCGACGACCGCCGTGAGATCGACCGCGAATTCGCGAACATCTTCGTGTGCCGGTTCGACGGGGAGGGCCGCTGTCGCGAATTCACGGAGTACTACATGCGCCGCCGACCCGAGGCAGCAGCCGACGAGCCACCGCCCGCCGGCTGAGGCAGCGGTCGGGTGGCGGCGGTAGCCGCACTGCAACCCGGGCGACGACGCGCCGAGCGCGGTGTACCCTCTCCCCTTCTCACCCACCCGCACACGCTCGAGGGGAGACCCGATGTCCCGGAACGTCCGCGGTGCGCTCGTCCAGGCCAGCTGGACGGGCGACAAGGAATCGATGATCCAGAAACACGAGGAACGTGCGCACGAGGCGGCCAAGCAGGGCGCCCAGTTCATCCTGTTCCAGGAGCTGTTCTACGGGCCGTATTTCTGCCAGGTCCAGGACGCCCAGTACTACAGCTACACCGAGCTCATCCCCGACGGGCCCACGACCAAGCGGATGCAGGACCTCGCCAGGGAGACCGGCATGGTCGTCGTGGCGCCGATGTACGAGGAGGACGAGAAGGCCTCGGGCATCTACTACAACACCGCTGCGGTCATCGATGCCGACGGGACGTACCTGGGCAAGTATCGCAAGACCCGCATCCCCCACGTGAAAGGGTTCTGGGAGAAGTTCTATTTCCGACCGGGCAACCTCGGGTATCCCGTGTTCGAGACCGCCGTCGGCAAGGTCGGCGTGTACATCTGCTACGACCGGCACTTCCCCGAAGGCGCCCGGGCGCTCGGGCTCAACGGCGCGGAGATCGTGCTGATCCCCTCGGCCACGTCCCGGGGTCTCAGCGAGTACCTGTGGCGCATCGAGCAGCCGAGTCATGCGGTCGCCAACGGGTATTTCGTCGGGACGATCAACCGGATCGGGATCGAGAAGGACCTCGGCGACGACGACTTCTACGGTCAGAGCTACTTCGTCGATCCGCGCGGCCAGTTCGTCGGCGATGTGGCCTCTGCGCATGACGAGGAGCTGATCGTCCGCGACCTCGATCTCGACAAGATCCAGGAGGTCCGCAACACCTGGCAGTTCTACCGGGACCGCCGACCGGACGCGTACAGCGATCTCGTCGCGCCCTGACCCTCGATGCAGTTCGGGTTCACGCTCAAGCCTGAGCACACGATCGAACGCACGCTGGCGCTCACGCGCCAGGCCGAGGCGGCCGGGTTCGAGTACGGCTGGCTGTTCGACAGCCACGTCCTGTGGCGGGACCCCTACCCGCTCCTGACGCTGATGGCCGGTGCCACCGAGCGGTTACGCCTGGGGACGTGCGTGACGAACCCGGGCACGCGCGAACCGACCGTCACCGCGTCGTCACTGGCGACGCTGAACGAGGTGTCCGAGGGCCGGATGGACCTCGGCATCGGGCGCGGCGATTCGGCGCGGCGGGTGCTCGGCAAGCCCCCGATCACCCTTGCCAATACGGAGGAGGCGATCCGGGTCATTCGCGCCCTCGTGGCCGGCGAGAGCATTGCGTACGAAGGGACCGATCTCCGGTTTCCCTGGACCCGCGGCTGGACGCTCCCGGTATGGGTCGCCGGATACGGCCCGATGGCCCTCGCGATGACCGGCCGCGTCGCCGACGGCTTGATCCTGCAGCTCGCCGACCCGGACCTCATCCGCTGGTTCGTCGGCCAAGTGCGGGACGCGGCGACGGCCGCGGGCCGCGATCCCTCCAGCGTCCGCATCCAGGCGGCGGCGCCTGCCCATGTCGCCCCGCGCGAGGTCGGGCGGGAGCGGACGCGCTGGTTCCCGGCACTCGTGTCCAACCACGTCGTCGATCTCGTCAACAAGTATCCGCGCGACCAGTTGCCCGAGACGCTGACGGGCTACGTCACGGACCGCGAGGGCTACGACTACCGGCATCACGCGGAGGTCGGCTCGTCCAACGCGGCCTTCGTGGGCGACGAGGTGACGGACCGCTTTGCGATCCTCGGCTCGGCCGAGGAGCACATCGCGAAGCTGCGCGAGCTCGCCGATGTGGGTGTCGATCAGTTCAATCTCTACCTCATGAACGGCGATGAAGAGGCTCAGATCGAGGCGTACGGCCGGGACGTGATCCCCGCGATGCGCGGGTAGCCCTTCGGGCCTATCAGCCGCGCCGCCTGGTCGCCCGAAGGTCCGGCTGGTCAACCGGGCCACGCAGGCGCACGATGGGGAAGAGCGCGCGGCCGTCACGCCGCGCTCGGAGGGCGCGAACGCCGCCCCGAGGAGTACAGATGAACGTCTTCCGGCGACGCCGTGATCCGTGGTGGGACCTCGAAGGGCGCGGCGCGAAGCGCTCTCGCATCCGCCACAAGATCATGGAAGACGTTGCGTTCGCGCTCGCCATCGTGGCCTGCGGATTGACCGCCGCCACCTGGCTGCGCATCCTCGTGCCGGTGCTCAGCCAGAAGTTCGGCCTCGGCTGACCCTGCCGCGGTGTCCCGGGGCACCCGCGATCCGCCCACAGGGCAGCGGCCCATCCCGCCCCGCCCATCGCCTACCATCTCTCTCCTGACGGCCGCTGTCTTCTCGACAGGAGGGATCGATGCGCACGCTCATCACCAATGGCACCATCATCACGGCCGAAGGCTCGCAGGCCGCCGATCTGCTCATCGACGGCGAGACCATCGTGGCCATCGGTGCGGGGCTGGCGAGCGCAGGCATGACCGCGGACGAGACGATCGACGCGACCGGGAAGTACGTCATCCCGGGCGCCATCGACGTCCACACCCACATGGAGCTGCCGTTCGGCGGCACGTTCGCCAAGGACACGTTCGAGACCGGCACGCGGGCGGCCGCATTCGGCGGGACGACGACAGTCGTCGACTTCGCGGTGCAGTCGCGCGGGGCGTCGCTGCGCGAGGGTCTCGACGCCTGGCACGCAAAGGCTGAGGGCAATGCCGTCGCCGACTACGGCTTCCACATGATCATGAGCGACGTGAACGACGGGACCCTCGCCGAGATGGACCAGCTCGTCGCCGAGGGCGTCCCCGATTTCAAGTTGTTCACGGCCTACCCGGGCGTGTTCTACAGCGACGACGGGGCGATCTTCCGGGCGATGCAGCAGACCGGGAAGAATGGCGGGCTGATCATGATGCACGCCGAGAACGGGATGGCCATCGACGTCGTGGCTGACCAGACCGTTGCGGCCGGCACCACGGATCCCATCGGCCACGGGCTCGCGCGCAAGGCCGTGTTCGAGGGCGAGGCGACCAACCGGGTCATCCGCCTCGCCGAGGCCGCCGAGGTGCCGGTCTACATCGTCCACCTGTCGGCTAGGGAGGCGCTCGAAGCGGTGCGCGACGCCCGCGACCGCGGCACCGCCGCCTTCGCCGAGACATGCCCGCAGTACCTGTTCCTGTCGCTCGACGACCTCGGCAACGGCTTCGATGGCGCGAAGTACGTGTGCTCCCCACCCCTCCGCACGAAGGATCACTGGGACGACCTCTGGAACGGCCTCGTCAAGGACGACCTGCAGGTCGTGTCGACCGACCACTGCCCATTCGACTTCGAAGGACAGAAGGAGCTGGGTCGGGGCGACTTCCGCAAGATCCCGAACGGCCTGCCGGGCGTCGAGGACCGCGTCGATCTGCTCCACGACGGGGGCGTCGTCGCCGGTCGGATCTCGAGGGAGCGCTGGGTGGAGATCATCTCGACGGCGCCGGCGAAACTGTTCGGGATGTACCCGCGCAAGGGATCGATCACCGTCGGCGCCGATGCGGATCTCGTCGTCTACGACCCCCAGCGCAAGCGCACGATCTCGGCCAGGACGCATCACATGGACGTCGACTACTCGTGCTACGAGGGACGCGCGGTCCAGGGGGCGAGCGACATCGTGCTGTCACGCGGCTCGGTCATCGTCCGCGATGGGCAGTTCACGGGACGCACGGGCCACGGGCAGTTCCTCAAGCGGGCGCCGGCGGAGTACGCGCGCATGGCCTGATCCCGAGCGGGGCCGGCTGCGGGCGCGATCACGAGACAAGGAGAGACCCGCCGGACGGATCCGGCGGGTCTGGTCGTAGTGGCCGTGTGGTTGCCTAGACGGCGTCTGCCGGTCGGCGGCTGAAGATCCGCAGCGCGGCGAGGATCAGGGCCTCGACCAGCGTCCAGCCGATGAGCGCGACGAGAGCCGCGACGTCGAGCCGGGAGTCGCCCGCGGTCACGCGGTCGATCGAGAACATGCCGCGGAACGGTTCGACGAACGGCTCCGTGATGTTGAAGATCAGGGACACGATGTCGTTCCCGGTGTTCGCGACGAGCAGGAGCAGGATGATCCGCAGGATCAGGGCTGCCTGGAGGATGCCGAACAGGAACGTGATGACCCGGGCGGCCGTGGTCAGGCCGCCGGGACCGGGCGCGGCGTAGGCGCGCTCGGTCGTTCGGACCGAGGCAGCCTGGGTCGGCGGGGCCGCCGCCGGGTCGGTGTAGGTGGGCGCGGCCGGGTCGACGTTCGTCGTCTCTCGCGTGGTCGTTCGCTCGTAATCGGTCATGGAAGGGCCTCCCTGTGACGGGGCTGACCCTAGCAGCATGGGCCCTGGACGTCACGCCGCTCGTCGCAGCGTTCACGCACGCATGTTGCATCGGCGTGACAGCGTCGGGGCGTGCCAGCCGCCGCTCACGGCGGCCGGGTGCGATCCGGACGGCCGCGGCAACAGCCCTACAATCCCGGGCGATGGTCTTCTCCTCCGTGACATTTCTCTTCTTCTTCCTGCCGATCGTCCTGATCGCCTACCACCTGAGCCCACGGCCGATCCGCAATACCGTGCTGCTGCTGGCGAGCCTCGTCTTCTACGCGTGGGGTGCCGGCCTGATCGTGGTGGTGCTCGTGGCATCGATCGCGTTCAACAGCGTCTTCGGCCTTGGGGTGGAGCGAGCGATGGAGGCCGGACTGCGGCGTCGTGCGCAGCTGATCCTCGCGGTCGCCGTCATCGCCAACGTGGCATCGCTGGCGTGGTTCAAGTACGCCAACTTCGCGGTCGAGACGTTCGACGGAGCGCTCGGCGCGATGGGCCAAGGCGGTTTGCCATGGACCGCCGTCCTGCTGCCGATCGGAATCTCGTTCTACACCTTCCACTCGCTGAGCTATCTCATGGACGTCTACCGCGGAACCGCGCGGCACCTATCGAGTCCTATCGACTTCGCCTTGTACATCGCGTTCTTCCCGCAGCTCATCGCGGGCCCGATCGTGCGCTTCCACGAGATCCGCGAC
>CAZFXH010000341.1:0-3857 GCA_964522905.1 uncultured Anaerolineaceae bacterium | reverse complement strand
CCAGTCGAACTCGAGCTCGAAGTCGGAATACCGGTCGCGGGTGATGAGGTCGACCCCGGAGCCCGGCAGGGCGTGCAGCTCCCCGTCTTCCACGACCCAGCTGCCGGGGAGGGACTCCTCCCCGTAGCCGCGCAGCGCGGCCGCGGACGAGCCGTCGAACAGGGCGATCCAGGCGTCCTCCATGAGCGTTGCCTCCGGCGTACTGGGGCTGGGCTTGGGCGAGTCGTTCGTGCCGACACGACGGTCGATCCCGTCCGTCCGGAGCACGGTGCTCGGGCGCTATCATCGCGTAGTGACTGAGGGCCCGACGCAGTTGGTACGTTCGCCGGTCATGGGGCCGCATCAGCCGCTTCCGGACGAAGTCCTCGACGCCCTGGTCACGGTGCTGGACGAGGTCCGCCTGGGTCGCTCACGGTCACGGTCGGAGCTGGTGGCCCGGACCGGGCTCGGCCGGGCGATCGTCGCTCGACGGATCCAGGAGCTGATCGACCGCGGGCTTGTGAGCGAGGGTGAGGTCGGTCCGAGCACCGGCGGCCGGCCACCCCGTCAGCTGGCCTTCTGCGCGGATGCCGGTCACGTTCTGGTCGCCGACCTCGGTGCGACGAGCATCGACGTGGCGGTCACGAGCCTCGATGGCCGGATCCTTGGGCACCACGATGAGCCAGCCCGGATCGAGGACGGCCCGGAGCATGGTCTCGAGCGCGTGGACGCGCTGTTCGACTCCTTGCTGCGGACCACCCAGGACATCCCGGGCAAGCTATGGGGCGTGGGCATCGGCGTGCCCGGCCCGGTGGAGTTCGGCTCGGGCCGGCCCATCTCGCCGCCGATCATGCCCGGCTGGGACGGTTACCCCATCCGGGAGCGCTTCACCCAGCGCTACGGCGCGCCGGTGTGGGTCGACAACGACGTCAACCTGCTCGCGCTCGGAGAGTGGCGATCCGGGGTCGCGTCGGGTCACGACAACGTCGTGGTCGTCAAGATCGGAACGGGGATCGGGGCCGGGATCATCTCGGATGGCCGTCTCCATCGAGGCGCCCAGGGCAGTGCCGGGGACGTCGGCCACATCCAGGTCTCGGACGATCCCGCGGTCCTCTGCCGTTGCGGGACTGTCGGCTGCCTGGAAGCGCTGGCCGGTGGTGCGGCGCTCGGTCGGGCAGGGGAGGCCGCGGCACGCGAGGGCAGGAGCCCAAGGTTGCAGGCCGCGCTCGACCAGCACGGGAACCTGTCCGCGGAGGATCTCGCTCGAGCCGCCTCGTACGGTGATGCGGTGGCGGTCGCGACGCTCCAGACCGCGGGTCGGCTGGTCGGTTCAATGCTGGCCGGCATCGTGAACTTCTTCAACCCGTCGCTGATCGTCATCGGGGGCGGCGTGGCCAACAGTCCGGACCAGCTCATGGCCGCGATCCGCGAGACCATCTATCGCCGGTCCCTGCCGCTTGCGACCCGCGACCTGTCGATCCGCCGCTCGTCGCTCGGAGCACTGGCCGGGGTCATCGGCGCATCGGCCATGGTCGTCGACCAGTTGTTCGCCCGGCAGACGATCGCCCGCTGGATCGAGGCTGGTGATCCGTCGTCGACGCCGGACCTGCCCCTGGCGCGCGCTGGATGACCCGCTGACGGCCCGAGCCGCCGGGCCGTCACCGCGCCAGCGCGTCGCTCGTCAACGTGGGCGATGAGACGACTCGATCACCAGCGCCGGTGACCCGCGGACGCCGGCTGGACGCCGTCGCGGCCCTCTACCCTGGGTTCGTCGCCCTGTTGCTCGTGCTCCTCATGATCGCGCGACCGCGGAACGGCCCTTTGGCGCTCCTGACGATCCTGAGCGTCCATCTCGTCCTGTTCGCGCTGGCGCTGGTGCCGTTGGCGTGGGACCGCGACGCCAGACGCCTCCCCCTCGCTCTCGTCGCCCTGTTCATCGTGGCCGCGCCGCGATTCGGCGGCGAATGGGTCTCGCTACCCGGCCCTGCCACGATGGCCCAGGCCGCGCCGATCGAGCGCGAGGACGAGATCACCGTCCTGTCATGGAACCTGCAGCGCGGGGCTCGGTCCGGGGAGGCGGCCGTCGCCGGGATCCTGGCGGCGCCAGCCGACATCGTGGCCATCCAGGAACTAGGGCCCGATCACGTCCGGGCGATCGAACGGAGCGCCGAGGTCGTCGCCCGGTTCCCGTATCGGGTCCTCGACCCGGACGACCGGCACGAGGGGAATGCCCTCCTGTCGGCGTTCCCGATCGACGAGCACGAGGTGTTCCAGGATCCGGCCGGCATCGAGGCTCGCCTGCGGGTCGGCGAGCGGCAGCTGACCGTGATCGCCGCCCATCCCCTCCCGGCTCGGATCGTGACGGTGTCGGGCGCCCTCGCCGTCGGCTTCGACCCGACCACCCGGGACATCGCCCTGGAGCGACTGCGCTCCCGGTTCGACGCCGTGATCGGGCGCGGCGAGATCCTGCTCGTGGCCGGCGACTTCAACACTGCACCCACCGAGCCGAGCTTCGAGGATCTGACCGTCGGGCTGTTCGACGCCCATGCCGAGGTCGGCAATGGACCCGGCTGGACGTGGCGTCCCCGCCCGTTCGACCGGTTCGCATTCGGCCTGCTCCGCATCGACCTCGAGCTCGCCGGCCCGGGCCTCCACCCGACCGACATCGAGGTCGACTGCTCCAGGCCGGGCGACCACTGCCAGGTCCTGGGCCGTTTCAGGTTCGACACCGCCGAGCGACCCTAATCCGTCCGCTCGAGTGGTGACGTGTCTTCACCAGTTTGTGGCGTGGCTGGCCGTCACGCGCCGGTGACGACCCGGTCCGTGAAGTCGCCCGATGCCTCGTCCTTCAGGATCAGCTTGTGGCGCCCGTCGGGGAGGATCTCGCGCTTGATGACCACGAGCCCGTCGTACATCTCGGGCGTGGATGAGATCCGCGGCGTCGATCCGCCGCGCCATTCCACGTCCACGCCTTCCCAGAGCCCGGACTTCGCCGACCGGTAGCACGCGTCCATGACCGCGTTCACGACGTACCCGTCGTAGAACGTCTCCTGCGGCGTGCCGCCGCTGTCGATCGCCCGGAACATGTCGCTGAACATGTCGACGTAGCCGAGCTCCGAGACCTCGTCGCCCACCGGGAACAGCCAGCCGGCGGACGTCTCGGCCTTCTCCGCCACGTAACGGCCGCCTCCGGCGTCCGCGCCGGCCGTGAACATCTCGAACCCGGTCCGCAGGAAGTGGTTCAACCAGATCGTGCCGTGGGTGCCGGCCACCTCGTCACGCAGGTCCATCCCGCCGCGGAACGTCCAACTCACCTCGAACTGCCCGATCGCCCCAGACTCGAACCGGATCAGCGCAACGGCGTTGTCCTCGTCGGCGATCGGGTGCACGAGCGTGTCCGTATGGCACATGACGTCGACCGGCCGGTTCCCCTTGCCGACGAAATTGCGGACGATCTCGATGCAGTGGCAGCCGAGGTCGATGATGGCCCCGCCGCCGGTCAAGCGCCCGTCCCAGAACCACGCGGAATGCGGGCCGGGATGCGTCTCACGCGAGCGGACCCAGGTCACGTCTCCGAGTGCCCCGTCCTGCACGGCCTTGATCGCCTTGAGGGTCTTGGGCGTGTAACACAGGTCCTCGAGATATCCGCCGAACACGCCGGCCGACTCGACGACGTCGAGCATCCGCTTCGCCTCCTCGGCCGTCCGCCCGAGGGGTTTCGTGCAGAGGACGGCCTTGCCGGCCTTCGCGGCGAGCCCGACCGCCTCTTCGTGGAGGAAATTGGGCAGCGCGACGACCACGACGTCCGTGTCGGGATGGTTCACGGCGGCGGCCAGGTCGGCCGTGGACTCCGGGATCGACCAGCGTTCGCGGAACGC